>CAZIUS010000159.1:2043-2292 GCA_964542385.1 uncultured Candidatus Peribacteria bacterium | reverse complement strand
TCTGGATTGCAAAGAAATCAGATACGAGTTGAAGGAGAAAGAAAGTCAACAGAAGATTTATTAGTTTTTTGGAAGGATTTGTGATTGTAGTATTGTTTGTTCTTCGTTTGGCATGAGTCATTGTTTTCAAGAGCAACTTGAGATGCAATATAGATTTTGTGCTTTTGTAAATCCGCAAACATCACCCATCACAAAGAATTGACATCATATATAAAATAATTATATTATTTTTATTTATTTTAAATCTTT
>CAZIUS010000159.1:504-2033 GCA_964542385.1 uncultured Candidatus Peribacteria bacterium | reverse complement strand
TTCATTTTTCAAAAAGACTAAAAGACTGTACACAAATTTGTGCAGTCTTTTTTTTATAGTATAAAGAAAAAAAATCATCATCTCGATTGGTATTTTTTCTAGACCCCATTGACATACAATAAAGTGTTTCTTTGTTTCAAATCAATAAAAACATCACCCATCACAAAGAATTGACATTATATATAAAATAATTATATTATTTTTATTTATTTTAAATCTTTCACAATGCTAGAAGATTTTTCGTCTGTTGAGAGTGAGTATAGGATGTTGATTATCAATAGATTAGATACTCATTATCCTTTGATAAGTGATTTATTTTGAGAGGAATGAGTAAATAAGGTGGTGGAATTGGAAATGAAAAATACATTGAATATGTATGACGATATAGAGGATGAAACTGAGTATAAATTAGATATAAATCAAGATATTCATCAATTATTTATGTCATGAAATTTAGCTGATTATAATAAGTGATTAGAAAGATTGTTTGAAGAATGTGCGAGTAGAGAAATGCCCCCAATGAGTTTAGATAAAAAATATTCGGATGATCAATTGAAACAAAAAGCTGTTGCATGAGAGTTGACTGCAATTGAATTGTATTGAATCCTGAAAATGAGAAATGTAGTAGAACATTTTAAAGAACACTGAAATAGAATAATGCAATGTCCTTTTAAGGGCATCGTTAAAAAACTACAAGAGAGTATTATTCTTGGTTTTGGTGTCATGAAGCCAAGGTCATAGTTTATAATTTTTTCTATTCAATTTCCTTTGTATCACACACCAAAAACTATATACTCACGGTATGACAACAATAAACCCGTATGGCTTGAGTCAAAAAGATTTGGATCAGTATCGCCGTCAAAAATGCATTAATATACTTGAAAAGATAACGAAAAGTTGTTTTAAAATGTTTCGTGATCCTACGACGACGAAAGAACAATTTATTCATAGGTTTTTTGTGTTGAAAAAAAAACTAGATCAGCTTGGAGTAGTGCATTTGAATGCAGAATATCATACTGAGATGAAAGCTCATATCGAAACATTGTGAAACACACTACAAGGAAATTTTGATCTTGATAAAATGAGAGAACTGCAAATGACCAAACTCAATCGTTTACAGAAACTAAAAAATGTCAGTAGCTTTAAAAAAGAAAAACATAAAAATGGAAAAATTGAATTCTAGAATAGTTTTTTGATAAATGAGTGATTTGTTACTAGTTTAGTAATTTTTTTTCGGGGTTTTCTTAATTATACATTCATATATTGCCATATTGAAATTTATTATAAAAGTATATTGTTATGCACTTGTATTATGGTATCTTAAGCATATGCTGAAGATATGTTTTTATACATTTCTTTCTATGATACTCAACAAACTTACCAAACATGGCACGCTTATACTCATGCTTTCAATAGTGTTATCCTTACCAATGCTTGCATGGGGAGCAACAACACCTTCATTGGGAGCTGCAGAAACGTATGGTGTGCTTTCTAGCACCTATACAAATACTACTACAACTACGATTATT
>CAZIUS010000159.1:0-494 GCA_964542385.1 uncultured Candidatus Peribacteria bacterium | reverse complement strand
CAAGTGTACCTTATTCTACAGCAGGAACAGATCAAGGTGTTGCATTGGGTGCATTGAATGCACAATGATGTGATTTTAACTTTGGTGTTGCGACTGATCTTAGTTTGTTACCGCAACCATTGGATCCAGGTGTTTACTGTATTACTGCAGCTACGTCTGTAGGAAATGCATGAATTACGCTTAGTGGAGCAGGCACGTATATTTTTAGAATTACTGGTGCACTCAATACTGATGCAAATGCAGTAGTATCTCTGACCAACGGGGCATCAGCATGTAATGTTTTTTGGACACCTAGTGCTGCTACCACACTAGGAGCAAATACAACCTTTAAAGGGACGGTAATTGGTGATTCTGGTATTACGGTTGGAGCAAATACTACATGGGATGGTAGAGCACTCTCATTTGGTGGAACTGTTACTACAGACACTACTACAATAAATAATATTTGCGGAGCAACTCCTGCAACCCTTCAGGTTATCAAACTGGTCGACAAT
>CAZIUS010000158.1:0-2293 GCA_964542385.1 uncultured Candidatus Peribacteria bacterium | reverse complement strand
GCGTCCATTTTCATGACAGTAATACCGGTTTCAGATTTCCCATCCAAAAACACTGATTGTAATGGTGATGCACCACGGTATTCAGGTAATAGCGAACCATGTACATTGATTGATCAATACACAGGAATATCAAGCACCCATTGAGGCATGATATGTCCGTAGGCAATGACGACAAATAGATCAGGTTTTAAATCACTGACCCAATGTTGAAATTCCTGCGCATCTGCAGCATATTTCTTCGAATCAAGACGCAGCGAACGAGGCGTATTTATTATATTCTCCACTGTCCACTGTCCATTGTCAATTAATTTCGCCTCTTTCTTAATAACATTCTCCTGTACCTTCATCCCTCTACCCACTGGCGCATCAGGCATCGTTACGACACCAGCAAGATCAAACCTTTTGTCTTCAGCAAGTGACTGCAAAAATGGAACACCAATAGGTGAACTTGAAAAAAAGATCACACGATATGATGATGGATCATATTTTTTTTCATAACGAGGGACACACGTACTCACTCTTTCCATCGTATAATGCAATGCAGTAAAAAATGGATAACGGTCGAAACATTGTTTTCAATATTCGCTACAATGAGGCTCATGCGCACAAATACGTCCTGATAACCAATGACGCAATATTCACTTGTCAGGAGAAATTGTCTTTTGGTAAAGAGTAATACACATTAACGCAATCTGATTTGGCCAACGAGAAATATGCATTATCCAAAAAATCAAAAATTATTATTTATTCAATTGTTTTTTCATTCGTATTCACCTACAATAATCAAGCGAAACAGTAGAAAGCAAAAATCATAATGTAGGCACTAGTGCTGAAACGAATGGATTTGGTGTTTTAGTAATAACAAAAAACGAACACACGACAATATACGTTAGCAAAGCAATCAGTATTCTTCTTTCAAGACTCGTTTCCCATGCTTTTTCTGCTTCTACTTTTTTATTTCTTTCTTGAAGCGCAACTATTGCGTTTTCTAGATCCATACAAAATTATTGAATATAAATACCAACACTCTGAAGTCAGCTTGTAATATCTTTTCTAAAGAATTCACTCAGGTCAGTTTTTCAAATAGAGGTATATCCAGCACCTTTCAATGCAGATGCTCATGCTGTACTCGTACATTCATAAAATTCGCTATCAGCTCATGCGCCCGTACCGTTTGTTCGTAACGACAAGTTTACTTTGTATGGACAACCGACATATCACGTAGAATATGAACCATTAAAACTAATAATATTTTTTTCTACAAACATTGTTCGTCATCTAATCGATGGATAAGCTTTTCGTGCTGCATATTCTTCTGGAACTGGTTTTGTTGATCATGATAAGGTTGTTCATGTGCTTGTAGTTGTTGGTTTGGGATCAGTTACTGTGGTATCTGGAGTAGGTGTTGGTAGTTCATCTTTTTCTCATTCAACTCATTCATAACTAATCAAGGTAGCCTCACTTGGATTTAAAACTGTGGTACTCACCACACAAGACGCGCTATTACCATCTGCTGTAGTTCATTCCAAACCAATTGTTGCTGTTCCATCAGAAGCAATTTTTACTGTGTCGGTATCTACTGTAGATAAACGCGTATAAATATCTTTACAAAGTGATTTATAGGTTTCGTATGATTTTACAAAATAAGTTCTTGGAATTGGCATAAAAAGATTGCTATATGTTTCAAATGATGCTCATGCAGCAACTGAAATTTTGATATATGAAGTATTATCCAAAAATAAAATCCAATCTGAACTATCAGGAAGTTGACTAAATGTCATTTCAGCATTATTGGTAACACGTTCAGTTCAAACCAATGAAGAACGAATATCGGTACATTCACTCACAGAACAACTTATACGACTGAATGTAAATTGTTCCGTTCATGCAGCATCAGTAAAATCATATCCTTCATTATTTTTTGAAAAAGTTGCTCCAGGAAAATCCGTAAGATTGACAAGGATTTGTTCGTCTTCAAGATACAAGACATTTCATGGTTGTGAATTTCAAAGATCAGAATTATCTTCTCCAATACTTTTTACTGAAACCAAAGGGATTCATTTTTTAAACGACTCAATAACACCTTGAATCGTTACTGGGTTATTTGATGTAGTGAGTGGTTTTTCTGTACTAATTAAACCAAATGTTTCTCATTGTTCAGTAATCAGTACATGACTATACGAAGAAATATCATCAGAAACCGTAATTACTCATTGCAAAGTGACCTCTTGATCAATATACCATTTTGTAGCAGTATTTTCATTTCCGGTAGTATCAGTATCTGTCGTCCTAT
>CAZIUS010000157.1:0-2312 GCA_964542385.1 uncultured Candidatus Peribacteria bacterium | reverse complement strand
TGTATGACAAAAATCGAAAATCTCTATGCTGCTAAACCTACAAAAAAACCTACAATAGCTTCGCAACCAAGAGATCATACGGATATGAAAGGACAGTAGTATCTGCTCCATAGACTTCTAGTCGTTTAGCTGGATTGAGCGTTTGAAAACGTGATTGTCGTTCTACCGCCTTAGAAAGCAGATACTCGTTGAGGTCTGCTTTTTTTGTAAATGACAAAAAGTTGTGTTCACGAAATGGTTGTTTATAGGCTTCATGTTTGGTTACTCGCTGACAAGGAATGTTTTGTTCGAGACAATAGTGTATTGCGTCAGAGTCAGTTTTGAAGTTGTAGGAGTTAAGGTCGGGAACAAGTCATCAATTTGATCTACTGATTATTCATTGATACCGAATTTTTTCTATTTGTTTGTGGATTTCAGGCATAGTTTGGAGTAGATTTGCAAGATCAGTCGCAGCACAAAGACACAGGATTGTGATTTTTTCATCTGGAAGAAACTCTTTGATTTCCTCCGCCAAACGATTTGACTGCGTTTTGATTTGTTTTGCAAAAGAGTTTTTCGTTCCTGCAACGAGAGGAGGAGTTGTATCAAAAAATTTGAACAGTTCTTGAGCAGATTGGACTCTATAGTCAATATTTCAATGACTACCGATAACAGCACAGATACGATGTGAGGTATGTTGATTTAGATAAGTGAGTGCTAGACTGTCATCGATATCATCACCGATGTCAGTAAAAATAAGGAGGTTTTTGGGAGACATCTACTTTGCTTGAAAAATAAAATACGGATCGAAATCACGATCATCCCAAGATGGACTATTATATGTTACTTTCCATCAGTTTTCTTGATATATTCTTTCCATAGCATCAAGTCGATTCACTTCAAATGCTTTGCCTGGATTACGTTTTTTCCATTCTTCAGTGATAACTTTTTGTGTGATGCTAAGGTATTTTCCGTTGGATTTATTGCAGAGAAATTATTTAACAATTGAAACTAATTCCACCACTTCAGGACAAATATTTTGTGTTTGTTTGATATCTTCAGGACGAATAGCTAGTATTGATCATGCTGTTTGGAGGAGAGGAGTAAGTTGTTCTTTGATCGCAATGATTTTTTGTTGTGTTTCAGGATCTTTTTGTGCAGCGATGATTTCCAACTCTTTGAGTAAGTTCATGGCGTTAATGAAAAAGATAAAAGCAAGAAAAAAAAGCTGTACCGAGAGGTACAGCGTATGATTATTGATAATTAACTAATGTTTCGACTTTGTAGTCTTTGATGAGTTCTTTACCGGGAAGATAATCAAGTCAAATAACGAAGTGGAATCATACTACAATTCATCCTGCTTTTTCTACAAGCCTTGCTGCGCTAAGAGCAGTTTGTCAAGTTGCAAGGACATCATCAACGATAATAATACGTTGTCATGGTTTGATACTCGTGATATCCAGAGTTTGTATATCTCTAGATCAATATTCTTTTTGATATTCGTCTTTGTGCAGTTCTCCAGGAAGTTTTCAATCTTTTCTGACCATAACAGAAGGAAGTCTTAATTCATTTGCTACTGGTGTTGAAAAATGAAATCATCTCGCATCCAATCATACGACCGCATCAATATTTTGATAACGAAAACGTTCTGCGATTTGGAGGATTGTATAACGACGAGCGCGTCGATCATCTAGAAGTGGTCAAATATCTCTAAAGAGTATTCATGGTTGTGGAAAGTTTGGAACATCTTTTATATACTCTTTCAAATCGATATGAGGACCATACGCTTCTGCACGCTCGACAAACTTTTGCACCGTAGGAGCAATGATTTCTTCAAGTGAGAATGCGGTTTTTGCTTGTGTATTGGTACAAGAAAGAATGTTTGTGACCAGGTTGGTTGTTGCTTCTTTGACAGTCGCAATATCCACAGTACGTCTCGCATAGATGTTTCTGTTTTTTTGGACAAGATCATTTCGTTTTGCGTGTTGAATTGCAATATCTATGAGTGTAACAGGTGTTTCGATCGTTCATAGAGCAATTTCTTGGGTCGGGTCGAGTCTGTACATGACAGACAAAATATTCAAAATCGCATCGCCTGTTTCTTCGATGAGATGATCTAGGTCGTTTTCTTGACTTGCTTCGAGCACTTCACCAACTTCTTGCGTAGCTTTGTGGAGTACCGCATCGAGATCCAGAACAGCTAAATCTTCAAGTTCTTTATTTGTTTTTAGCAGTGTTGATAAGGTCATTTGCGTGGAGAAAAAGTAAAACCTAACTTTATCTGCAATGGGCGTCGACTTTCCCTCTTGCAATCAGTAATACACAAAAAAATA
>CAZIUS010000156.1:0-2319 GCA_964542385.1 uncultured Candidatus Peribacteria bacterium | reverse complement strand
GAAACATTTGTTTTATTTTCATATGCTTTGACCGCTTGAGAAAAACTGTTTTCTGCAATTGATCCAATTTCATATAAGAGATACTGGCTTTTTGGATCTTTTAAAATTCATAAGTACGTTTTACTCATACCAATGATATAAATCATTTTTTCTTTTTCTCATGCTTGAGCAAGGAGATCGATTTTGCTTTCTATTTTGTTCAATACACGATTATCCCAAAGATTTGGAATATAAGGCGTTTCTTGTGCAAATGTGCTGAGATGTAACAGTGAGAAACAAAGCAACAGCAGTACTCATTTCTTATAACACATAGTGTTTATACTATTAAAAAGGAAGATTAACTCATCGAGCAGTGTGAAGATCTTTGAAAATAATTACTATTCACAATCACATCAAAAGGACAAAGAAAAATAAATTTAATCGTCATTCTATGGTAAAATACGTTGTTGGTTTTCGTCATCATATTCGTTGAATAAGAACACTAAGTGCTCTTCATCCATCGAGTGCGGGAATAGGAAGAAAGTTAAATATTGCTAATGCAAGTGAAATCATTCACGCAAATGCAAGCAGTTGTATCATTTCTCCACGTTCTAGTAACACTTGTACCATTTTAACAATACCTACCGGTCCAGAAAGTGACTTTGTCGATTCGGTTACTCTTTCTTTGTTAAATGAAAATAATCACGCTCACACTTTTTTTAATGCACGAAAGGTCATTACGGTTTGTGCATTTATTTCATGGAAACCAGCACCGAGCGCATCGATGAATCAAAAACGAATCAATGGCATTTGAATATTGCTTTCAAATCATACTCACAAGAGACATTCATCTTCTCCACAGATAATTTCTGTAGATTGCGTTGTTCAGTTACGATCATAGCTTAATTTACAGGTTTTACCATAACATACTTTCAATCCTTCTGATAATCATGCTGTGTCCAATGCAGTGTCGTTTATGCTGATGATTTTGTCTCATGCTTGGATTCATGCTTTTTCAGCACGAGAATTTGGCATTACTTCCATAACTAACTCATTGACCACTCAATTTTTTTCTATTAATCATTTTTTTTCTAGAAATGAATAACTGGGAATCAAATAGCTGGTACTCTCGATACGACTTGCTGTATCTGGTAAGACACTAATCGGATGGATTCATTGCCAAAAACTTACTGAAAACGCAATCCATGCGAAAATGATATTTGCAATAATACCACCAAATAAGATAATAAGTTTTCAAACAATCGGAGCAGTAATAAAACTATCCGGTGCGAGAAATTCTGTTTCATCACTAGGATCTTCACCTTTCAATCTAACGAATCATCCAAGTGGTATTCGATTTAACGTATATTCAGTTCATTTTTTGTCAGTAAAGAGTTTGGTTACTTTCGGTGGAATCCCAACGCCAAATTCTTGTACTTTGACACCAAATTTTCTAGACGTCCAAAAATGACCAAATTCGTGAATAATGACCAAAAACATAAAAATCGCAATCCCGAGAAATATAGCTGTAATCATACAATTTTAAGAATCATAAAAAGCAAAAATATACCGTATTATAGAGAAACAGCGAGTAAATGCAATGGAGAAAAAAAGAGGACGACTATATAGTAACCGCTTCAAGTGGTGTAGTTGTATTATTCATTTTGCGATAAAGCATTCATTGTACAGTCCGCATTAGTGGTAATGTCCAGAAAAGTCATACTATAAGGAGTAACGCTCCGATAAATTGCATTACAAAAAACAGAAAATACGTTTTAAATAAATACCATGCTTTGCCTTCAGTTACTTTTCGACTGTGTTTAATTGCTCACCACGTTGATGTGTTGTCAACGACAAGAGCATAGTCGATAAACGATAACCTTATTGCAATATAAATACCAGGAACAATCAACATAATCAGCCCAAAAAAGACAAAGACTGTTCTTATAAGGTCTGCAATAATAAGTTGTATTACTTTACCACTCGGTTTTAAAAAATCCATCCAGGTATATGATGTTGGCGTTGTACTGAGATCTCGTGCTGTTTGTGTGATTCATAGCTTCATGATATTTTGCATCACTGCCATAATCAGAAAAAACAAAACAATATACAAGAAGTAAGGTATATTCTCTTGTTGCTGATAAAATAATATCGTTGCTTGTTGTATTTCTTGATCCAATTGCATTTTTTTTGCAGTATCGTTTGGATCAATTACTTCGCCCAAATTCATACTTACATTTTGTTGTACATAGGTTTGAAGAGCGTTTTTGAGTGTAACTTGCTGATGACTCACAAACATGTTTGCGAGCACAAGATATCGATGACATTGGCGACAACCGC
>CAZIUS010000155.1:0-2358 GCA_964542385.1 uncultured Candidatus Peribacteria bacterium | reverse complement strand
CATGCTCTTTATTTACTCAAAACACTCCATAACGCTTGATTACCGTATCATTTAAATATAGTGTGAGCGATTCAAGACAAAACTGAGTATGTTTATTTAGAAAATATAATTAAAACTGAACAACTCAATGAATTTGTAACCTTTCATTGAAAACTGTGAACTCAGGAGTTGATAGAACTTTGGGATAAGAGTCGTTACTGACTTATCTTGAGTGATAAAGAGTGATTTTGACTTACTACACTTGAAGCTAATTCGAGAGGAGTGCCGATGTTAGGTTATTCGATTCCTGGAGTCAATGAAGTAATTCATGATTGAGAAAATTGACGGTTACTTCCAAAAAATGATCGAAACGAGTGAGCACAACGTATTATGTGAACCTCTGAAGAGGATTATAGTAAGCTAGTGCAACAAACAGTGCAGTTCATTACTACTTATCCTACTTGGGAGTTAAATCAAAAAGAATTTGTTACACTAATCAAATCTGTATGCAAAGTGAATAATCGTTCTAAAAATCTTTTCAATCGCCTTCTGGGTCTGATTCCTGTTTCAATAAAACAATCTCTTAAAGAAAAAGCACAAACACTTTCTGATCGTAATTTTCTTATACTTTCCTATTTTCTGACATTTTGAAGAGTCCTAAATCTCGATAATCCAAAAACATATACTGAAAAAATACAATGGTTTAAGTTGCATCAAACAGATCAACGTTTTAGTGATCTTGCAGATAAATTTGCTGTAAGAAAATATGTGCAATCAAAAATTCAGAATGATATTTTGGTGTCTTTATATCGACATTGAACTAATCCAGAAGCTATTCCTTTTGAAACGCTGCCTCAATCTTTTGTGATTAAATGTAATCATGGGAGTTGATTTAATATCTTTGTTCAAGATAAAACACGTTGTGATCAAAACGCGATAAAAATACAATTAGCACAATGGCTTGCAACTGATTTTTGGAAAATATGAAGAGAACTGCAATACAAAAACATAAAAAAACAGATCGTCATAGAGCAGTTATTAG
Organism: uncultured Candidatus Peribacteria bacterium; assembly: GCA_964542385.1. Classification (GTDB taxonomy): domain Bacteria; phylum Patescibacteriota; class Gracilibacteria; order Absconditabacterales; family Absconditicoccaceae; genus CAYLWY01. Next base: position 1,337 of record CAZIUS010000155.1, on the reverse strand, counting down.
TTGATTCCATTTCTACAGTTCCTGTAGACTACAAATTTTATTGCTTCAATTGAAAACCATTGTATGTAGCTGTTATGTCAGGAAGATTTGTTAATCAATCAAATGATTATTTTGATATCGAATGGAATAAACAACCGTTTACTTGCATCTATCCGAGATGAATTAAGCATATCGAAAAACCTATCTGTTTTGAAGAAATGAAAAAGTATGCTCAAATACTTTCATCGTGATTTCCTTTTATGAGGGTTGATTTTTACCAAGTAAATGGTAAAGTATATTTTGGTGAAATTACGTTCACACCAGACTCTGGGTATGGGAAATTTAAACCTAACTCTCGCAAGATTGATCGTCTTTTTGGTGATCTTATAATCTTACCAAAAAAAATTTAATCAATAAATAACAATGTGAAAACCTTTGGTTTCAATTATTATACCAACAAAAAATAGTTGAAGAACACTTGAGGCTTGTTTACTTTCTTGTAAACAGCAAACGTATTCCAATATCGAAATCATAGTAGTCGATAATTTTTCTGATGATACTACCAAAGAATTAAGTCTCGTATATACAGATTTATTCTTTTCTCAGTGACCTGAAAGATCTGCTCAAAGAAACTACGGTGTCAAGCAATCTCATGGTGAATATGTCTTGATTATTGATAGTGATATGCAATTAGCAGATAGTGTCGTAGCTGATTGTGTCAATCAGTTTAGCTCAAATAATTCACTTCTTGGTCTGGTAATTCCTGAAGAATCATTTGGTGTTTGATTTCGAGCGCAATGTAAAAAATTTGAAAGATCATATTATGTGTGAGTAGATCGAATGGAAGCAGCAAGATGTTTTCGTAAAGATACTTTTTTGGAAGTAGGGTGATATGATACTGAAAATATCGGGACAGAAGACTATGATTTACCGCAGAGAATCGAAGCAAAGTTTGGTATAAAAGCAATTTGAAGGATTTGAGCTTACATCTATCACGATGAATGAAAACTTTCATTATGGAGAAGTTGCCAGAAAAAATTCTATTATGGGCAAAGACTAAACGCTTATAAGATAAAACAGGCAAATAAGCAGAATTTTCAAAAACAATCATGAATTTTAAAAAGATATGGATTATTTTTCTCAAGTTTTACAAAAATAGTTCAAAATCCATTCCTCCGAATAGGAATGCTCTTAATGAAAACTGCAGAAATGTTTATTGGAGCATGTGGGTATATTGGAGGACAGTTTAAGAAGATTGAGAATATTTATTAAAATACACAGAACATGTCAAATTGATTGTTAATATCAGTAATTATCTCATCTTACAATGCTGAAAAAACTTTATCAGCTGCTCTTGA
>CAZIUS010000154.1:411-2403 GCA_964542385.1 uncultured Candidatus Peribacteria bacterium | reverse complement strand
CTCACGTTATATCAGATCGATATTACCTTTCTTCTTATGCCTATCACTCTGTTCATGTCGATATGGATTGGGTCATCCAAATAAATGCGATGAGTGCTTTATTGAGAAGACCCGACATTACATTCTACATTGATCTTCCTGCAGAAACTGCTGTACAAAGAATGAACATATCACGCGATCAGGTAGATATTTATGAATCTTTAGAAAATTTAAAAAAAGTAAGAGAAAATTATTTAATTGCAATAGATAAAATTAAGGATAAAGAAAATATCATGATATTGAATGGCGATACTACTGAACAATCCTTAGCTGATCAAATTTGGGAGATTGTGAATCATAATTTATAAGTGTAAAAAAAATTGAATAATTTGATTCAGTTTGATGTCGATGTAGAACATTTAACTTTACATAAAAAACAAACAGATTGAATTCATCTTGGAATATTGAACAAAGAAAAAAATCCACAAATGCTGAAATAGAAAAAGCTATTTTGGTAGGAGTTATATTACCAAATCAAACCGAACGTTTGGTAAGAGAGCATTTAGACGAATTGGAATTTCTCGCTTTGACTGCAGGAGCTCAAGCTATCAAACGTTTCACTCAAAAAGTCAATGGTCTAGATTCTCGAACTGTAATTGGCAAAGGAAAAGTTGAAGAAATCCAAGCATATATGGAACACTTCCCAGCTGATCTTATAATTTTTGATGACGACCTTACTGGAAAACAACAAAATACATTAGAAGAAATTTTAAAAGTCAAAATCGTAGATAGAAGCTCATTAATACTTGATATATTCGCAAGTCGAGCGCAATCTGCTCAAGCAAAAACTCAGGTCGAACTTGCGCAATTACAATATATCCTACCTCGTCTTCGCGGAATGTGGGGACACTTAGAGCGCCAACGCGGAGGTATCGGTATGAGAGGACCAGGAGAGCAAGAAATAGAAACTGATAGACGAATCGTCAAAGAAAAAATCTCTTTATTAAAAAAGAAACTCGAAAAAATCGATCAACAAAATCTAACACAGCGTAAAAACAGAGATGAGTTGATTCGTGTTTCATTGGTCGGTTACACAAATGTTGGAAAATCTACATTGATGAACTTATTGAGTAAATCTGATGTATTTGCAGAAAACAAATTATTTGCTACGCTCGATACCACAGTGCGAAAAGTTGTTTGGGATGGAATGCCATTTTTGCTCTCAGATACAGTTGGATTCATTCGCAAATTGCCACATCATTTGATTGAGAGTTTCAAATCCACATTGGATGAAGTTCGGGAAAGTGATATTTTACTACATGTGGTAGATCTATCTCATCCACAACATGAAGATCATATACAAACTGTATTAGACACATTAAAAGAACTAGGTGTATCAGATAAGCCACAGATACTGGTATTAAACAAAATAGACGCCTATCGAGAATTAAATTTTGACAAATTGCTTGATGACAACACAAAATCAGAATTAGAAAAAGAACTACTTGCTAATCTAAATTCAAAATTTCCATTTACAAATATCGCAGTGTCTGCGCATACTTCAGAAAACATTGGCAGTTTTCGCTTAATGGTAAAAGAAATCATTGAAAAATATTATATGATAAGATACCCTTATCGTACGAAAACATGGATTTAAAATGCTTACAATTGCAGCTTTATTTTACAATATGAAATCAATAAAATATCTCACAAGTTTTTGTTTATTACTTATCACTTCACTATTATATTCCAACGATGAAAAAATAATCGTTAGAAATTTTTTAGAGAAAGAATTTAAATCAGTAAAAATAACTGAATTAAAAGCCATTGAAAATTATCAATTCGTCTGGGAGGTAATTATACAACAAGATCTTGATCACAATGATCCGAAAAAAGGAAGTTTTCCACAAAAATTTATACTCCACCACAAAGGACTAAAAAAAGCAAATGTACTTGTCACTGAAGGATATCAAGTAGGAACGAGAGTCAATGAACCTTCATTGATCTTAGATG
>CAZIUS010000154.1:0-355 GCA_964542385.1 uncultured Candidatus Peribacteria bacterium | reverse complement strand
CGATCCATAAAATAATTAAGAACTTATATAAAAATAGATGGTGTGCAACTGGAATCTCAAAAGGAGGTACAACGTGTATCCTTTATCAGCTAAGTTATCCAAAAATGCTTGACGCCACAATCTCCTATGTCGGCCCATTTCCAAATGCGCAAGAAGATAAACGAACCATTACACATTATACTTCAAAAATTGGTACAGAAGAGTGTAGAAAAAAAATAAAAGATTTTCAAATTCAAATCTTGAATAATAGAAAAGACCTCATTTTAGAACTAGATTCTTTAGCTTATAATGAGAATACAAGTTTCACAATTGGAGTAAACAAAGTTATTGATTATGCAGCTGCTTAATATCCATT
>CAZIUS010000153.1:1864-2442 GCA_964542385.1 uncultured Candidatus Peribacteria bacterium | reverse complement strand
ATTTTTAATTGTTGTGTCATCAAATACAAAAAATACAAAAAAACACACCTCACGAATGAGATGTGTTTTCTGTTTTATTACAACTGACTATTTCTTGAATTGAAGAATTGCAAGATCTTGGAGATATTGGAGAAGGTAATCAACTTCATTACCATTCACTTTTGCACCAATATTTTTGTGTCTTAGACCACGTGCTATCTTACCAAAGATCTCGTTTGTAGAGGTTGTCACAAAGTATTATCATTTCAAACATCGATTACATTTTCTTCATTTCAGTCATCGCTTACTGGAGGACCTAGAAATTCAATATCTTTATTTTTGTCTGGTTTATCAACTTGAGCCCGATATACCTCAACTGGTTTTAGACATGTAGCAAGAATCTTTGTTGGATCACTTTTTAGTTTAATATCAGCTTGATACATATATTTTCATGGTCCCTTAGGTGTTTGTTTAATTTTAACAGGATTCAGTTGAATTGGAAATGTTGTTTTTTGGACAGTTCATCATCGGAACGTTGATAATTCAAGCTCATATCAGTCTCTTCATAACTTTTGTAAATTTTTTATTTTGATTAAAAA
>CAZIUS010000153.1:861-1854 GCA_964542385.1 uncultured Candidatus Peribacteria bacterium | reverse complement strand
TGTAAATTCTGGTCAATTAATTGCGCATTCTAGTGTTGGTGTGTCTCATCAATCATCACCATCAATTGGACAAAGATTGTTGAAACTCTCGAGAGCTATCTCATCAACAATTAATCATTCCTTCCCATATCAGATGTGCGTGACGGTGTCTAAACAAGACCCAAATAATTCAAGAGAAAAAGCATTTTTTACAAATAATCAATCCACACAAAATTGTGTAGCATTTTCTTCATTCAACTCTTTTCGTTCTCAACTCACTTTAATAAAATACTTTCCATCTCATTCAATACCTCCTCAAGAAGGAAGTACATGGGGAATTGGTTTATGATAACATGCACATTTTTTATCTTGAGTAGTAAGTTTAACCGCTAACCGATTCATAATATATTTATCTTTTATAATAAATGGAATTGGTGTTGGAGCAAAACTATTTCGATTGTCCAAACATGCTAATCTAAGAATATGATTCTGAATTTGTTCACTCGTGAAGGATCATATTACCTCATATACTCATCTTCATTTTCAAGGCAGATCTATTCTTCACGTTCATCAAGGTCGATCTATTTTTCACGTTCATCAAGGTCTATCTATTCTTCACGTTCATCAAGGATATTTTCCATTATTACCCTCTGGAGGAATTGGGAACATATCTCATCTTTTTTCATTGTCGATATCTGGTTGTGGTTGTGGAACAAGACGTTTGCTAGATAATTGTCTTGATCACACATCCATATTCAGTGACTGTGTTTCAAAAGTAATTTGTCATCACTGTTTTTGATTATTAAAATAGATAATGACAAACAGTAGTACAATTCCACTTATAAGGATATGAACACTGTACTGTCTAACATAATGTTTTAATGTATTCATTTGTCAATAAAAAGTAAATAACATTATTATAATCACAAAAGATAATTTGTCAAATTTTTAAAGACATTCTTTACTTAGCCTCACAATATTATACAAAGATTTTACTGTCTGAACAGAATTTTT
>CAZIUS010000153.1:0-851 GCA_964542385.1 uncultured Candidatus Peribacteria bacterium | reverse complement strand
CGTTACCAAACGAAATGATATATTGGGTTTAATTTAGTAAAAATATAGTAAATCATGAATAGATTTTAAATTACAATAACTTTGGAACTAATTATCAATACAAAAAAACACACCTCACGAATGAGATGTGTTTTTCATAAAAGTGATATACTAATTTTTTGCTTTTCGGTTAGAGTGAATTTAAACGTAAAAATGTCTATTTAAAGAGAGTATCAATCCATACGTAAATATTGTTGCAAAAAATTAGCGCTAAGATTTTGGTATTCTCGCTACCGTAAGCCAAAAAAGGTTCGGTTCGTTAATCTTTGAGAATGGCTTAAATCAAACGATCCTAACCTATTACCAAAATCTTAGCAATCGTATTATGAAGATATACTACTGAATATCAGCTCATGTTTTCGGTAATACCTTAGGCAATGCTGTTATTGGTACAAATGTAGGATCACCAAATATAAATGGCGTTAATAAATTTCTTTTTGGTCAAGTCTCAAGTAATTCTAATAACTCTGCTGGTTCTTCAAGCATACAAGCAGCAGTAGATCAATCTCAATTTTTCAAATTTTTATCATCACATGTTTCGTTTCCTTCAATTTTTCCATTCCCACAAACTGCTCCTAATCCTCAAGTAACTAATAATGTTGTCGTAATACTACTAGCTTGTCATCCTCCTCATGATGTTCCTCCTCATGATGTTCCTCCTCAAGTATTGATAATTGTACAATTCACTGAACAGGTACTTGATCATCCTGTTCCAGCATCACATGCTTCACCATTATTTACTACTCAATCTCAACAAACATTTACGACACAACTATTCGAACAAGCATCTGTATTATTTTGATTTCCATCAT
>CAZIUS010000152.1:0-2448 GCA_964542385.1 uncultured Candidatus Peribacteria bacterium | reverse complement strand
TCCACCAAAAAACCTCCAGTCAGCCGTAAATCAAATGGTCAATTTTTTGTGAACGCTTCAAAATGAACGAGCTGGCGCACAAGCATTTTCTAGTTTTGACACATATTTAGCACCTTTTGTTCACAAGTATGCTCATGAATTAGAACAAAATAGTGATGAATATGGGATGCAATTTATTTCTGAAGATGATAAAAAACGTTATCTACAAGAAGAAACGTACAAATATGTCGTACAACAAATGCAAAACTTTATTTTTTGACTGAATGTTCCCAGTAGACGATGAACGCAAACACCTTTTACCAATATTACGCTTGATCTTGTTTGCCCTGATGACCTCCGTGACAAACGTTTATATTTGTGATGAATACAAAAATGATACTATGAGAAAACATTTGGCGAACTTCAATCTGAAATGGATCTTATTAATAAAGCTCTTGTCACCGTTTATCTTGCTGGTGATGCAAAATGAAATGTGTTTACATTCCCGATTCCTACGTATAATATTACTGAAGATTTTGATCGAGATCGTCCAATTGTTGATGAAATTATGGAGATGACAGCAAAATATGGCATTCCGTATTTTCAAAATTTTGTTGGTAGTCAATGGATTACAACAACGTGAAGTACGGGAGAAATGCAAAAAATACGTAATCCAAAAGCATATACGCCTGGTGCAGTGAGAAGTATGTGTTGCAGACTTCAGTTGGATCTTACTGAACTAACAAAAAGATGAAATGGACTTTTTGGTTCTGCTGAAATGACGTGAAGTATTGGCGTGGTGACCATCAATCTCGCAAGAATTTGATATCTGTATGCAGGAGATAAAGCATGATTTGTTGATAGATTGCACTATTTAATGTTTCATGCAAAAACGTCACTGGAAATTAAAAGAAAAGAACTCACCAAACGACTTGATCAATGACTATTCCCCTATACAAAAAGATATTTGCATAGTTATAGAAACCATTTTTCTACTATTTGAATTAATTGAATGAATGAGGCAATTATTAACTTTACTCATTGAAAAGAAACTATTGCTTCAGATCGATGAATCGCATTTTCATTGGAAATATTGGATCTTATGAGAACACAACTCAAAATTTTTCAAGAAGAAACAGGAAATTTATACAACTTGGAAGCTACCCCTGCAGAATGAACAACCTATAGATTTGCAAAAGAAGATCAAAAACAATTTCCAAAGATTCAACAAGCATGAAGCCAATCAGCGCCATACTACACCAATTCGACACAATTACCTGTAGAATATACTCAAGATTGTTTTGAAGCGTTGGATTTACAAAATGAACTCCAAACTCAATATACGTGATGAACCGTACTCCATATTTATTTATGAGAAAAAGTGAGTAATGGGAAGTGATGCAAACAATTGGTTAAAAAAATTCTTACCAACTATCAACTCCCCTACATTACCATAACACCTACGTTTTCATTGTGTCCAAAACACTGATATATTGTTGGCGAACACGATTATTGTCCAAAATGTGATGCAGAAATTGGTTATATTTGAACCACAAAAGATAAAGAAAAAAGAGTTGAATACATTAAAACCTACTAAGTTTTATTATTTTTATACATATGAATACAACATCCACAGCCTTGCAAAGAACTCCGTGTGAAATTTACACAAGAGTGATGTGATATTATAGGCCAGTTAGTCATTTTAATATTTGAAAAAAAGCGGAGCATTACAATCGTCTCCATTTTACTGAAAATGAATCTTTATTTATTAATAATTGCTCTTGAAATGGTGATAAGCTGACTACAAAAAACGACTCTGATTGATTATCCAGATAAAATAGCATGTATTGTGTTTACTGCTTGATGTAATCTGAGGTGTCGTTTTTGCCACAATCCAGAACTCGTTCTTCCAGAAAAAATACAACAGTCTTCATCCATCACCGAGACTGAATTTTTTCAATTTTTACAAACCAGAAAACACATCCTTGACGGTGTAGTTATTTCATGATGAGAACCTACTCTCCACCGTGATCTGATTCCTTTTTGTCGTCATATACAAGATTTATGACTATTGGTAAAATTGGATACCAATGGAAGAGATCCACTTATGGTAAAAAAAATGCTTGACGAAAAACTGATTGATTACGTTGCAATGGATATCAAAATTAATGATGCACAACGATTTTCACTACTCCAAAGAAAAGAAAAGTTACATCCGTATGAACAAAGCATAAAAATAATTATGGATTCTGAAATTAATTATGAATTTAGAACTACACTAATCAAACCATTTCATACACCAGAAGCATTTATATTGATGATCAATATGATTCAATGAGCAAAACAATATTACTTACAAACCTATAGACCACAAAAAACACTTGATCCTGATTTTAATTGACACCCTTTCACCGAACAAGAAATGCAATCATTTCAAGCTATTGCATGCGAATACGTTCACCATTGTTC
>CAZIUS010000151.1:0-2453 GCA_964542385.1 uncultured Candidatus Peribacteria bacterium | reverse complement strand
TGCTCTTTGATGAGAATATTATACTATGGTTGAATTACAAAGTGGATTTTAGTTTATATTAGTATCATGACCACACGACAGACGATAAAGAGGTTTTTGGAACCGATTAAAATGTCTCGAATTGCAATGCTCAATATGATTGGGTATGATATTTTTATATACGCTTGAATCATATTTCTTATACAAAGCACTCAATATGTAATATTGTGAATTGAACAATGAAACAAAGAGTTATTTCAGCAATGGATTTGGATAATGGTGTGAATTAGTGTAGTATTAGTTCTCATTTCAATTTTTCGAAAACCACGTGTATTCAAAATCTTTTCTGACATTTGGTATAATATTGACACATTATATCTAAAAAAAATAATTTATGGTAATAATATACAATTTGAAAAACTATGAACTTGAAAACTTATTGCTGTCTACTCAAAATGAGCAGGTACTTGGTCAGATTTATGAACAAGTTTCCTTACAGACTGATTGACGACAATTTTCCTATTTGGATATTTTTTATATACAGCAAGTACAAAAAATTTTAATATGTTTCGATGAATTCTTTGTGCATTGATTCTCATTATAGTTTGGTTTTGGAAATTTTGATGATTATCATATGTATTGAGAGCTAAAGCAAAAGAAAACGAACTTGAAAAATCAAGAATGCAAGTAAGATGGCTCATGAGTAAATATGAAATCATGCAAACAGCAAATATTCCTCAAGAATTAGAAAAATCAGAACGTATTAATAGTGAACGATATACTATTAAAATAAAAGAAAAATATTTACAATGAATTGGTTTTGATATTCCCTTTTTTATTGCTTGTATTCTATTTACTCTCTTGATTTGGGTCAGTTGAAAAGAAGTACTCAACTGAACTCTTGAAATATCAGATATGGTATGAATTGTATGAATAGGAACAATATTTATTAAAGAATTACAAAATTTACTCAGAAGAGTAAGATTTCTATTTGATAAATGGATTGATATAACAAAATTACGAGATATTGTAGACATGCTTGATACGTGAAAGCAACAACTAGATAAATGAAAACACTTTATCATTAAAAATGATTCAATTCAATTTAAAAATATAAATTTTTCTTACGATACGAATGAAAATAAGATACTTTCTGAACTCGAATGTATTATCTGATGAAAACATAAAACTGCACTCGTAGGCCCCTCATGATGAGGAAAATCAACACTAATCAAACTCATCGCAGGCTACCTACAACCCGATAGCTGATCAGTTATTGTAGATGGACAAGATCTTGCAGAAACTAATCTTCTCAGCTACTACAAACATATCGGCTATCTCACCCAAGACCCATCTGTTTTCGATGGTACGATTCGCGAAAATTTAGAGTATTGAATTTCGAGTAGTTCTGGTAGTGAAACAAAGCAATCCATAGATACCATAATCCCACTAGCAAAATGCGAACGAATATATGATCTTCCGCACTGAATTGACACAGAAATTGGTGAACGTGGTGTGCGTCTGAGTGGAGGACAAAAGCAACGTCTCGCTATCGCTAAGATTATGCTTAAAAATCCTGATATCATCCTCCTCGATGAACCGACCTCAGCGCTCGATAGTGCAAATGAACAAGCGGTCACTGAAGCGTTGAATAACTTGTTTAAAAACAAAACAGTCATCATAATAGCACATAGACTCCAAACCGTTAAAAACGCTGACGATATTATCTATATCGCTGACGGAAAAGTAATCGAGAGAGGTACACACGCCGAACTTCTTGCTCTTTGATGAGAATATTATACTATGGTTGAATTACAAAGTGGATTTTAGCACAATACCGCTCTCCCGTCATTGCCTCTTTCATGCCTACAATCCAACACCTCTCTACTACCTACAACATCTGACCTGACACACTTGCAGATATCCTTCAGGAGCTACAAAAACCTGGACATGATCCGAGAGACGATCTTGCACCGCCTGTTTTTGCAAGTAATGTTATGGATATTGCAGAACTCAGTATCGGCGATGAACTTGATGGTGTTGTAAGAAATATCACTGATTTTGGTGCATTTGTCGATGTTGGTTTGCATAGTGATGGACTTGTTCATAAATCACAATTAGCAGATCGTTTCGTATGACATCCACTTGATATCGTTCATCTCGGACAGTCAGTAAAAGTTCGTGTTTTGGCAATTGATCTTGAAAACGAGAAAATTAGTCTGACTATGAAATCATTGTGATGAACGCCACAATCAGCACCAAAAACAACTGTAACACGCACTCCTCCACCTCCAAAAAAAGAACCATCAGACACCCCATGACTCTGAGCAATGATTAAATTCAAATAACACAATGGTGGACCGTGTCAGCTGCTACGACCCATTTCCATAATTTACTACAATTGCCCTCTACTTCCTACGACTTCCCTCGATTTCTTTCGACTTCCTTCATTTCCTCTCTATTTCCTCTCTCTT
>CAZIUS010000150.1:0-2455 GCA_964542385.1 uncultured Candidatus Peribacteria bacterium | reverse complement strand
CCAAAAGAAGGTTTTTTTGTCTGTTACTATCCAATAAATGCGGAGTATGTCCGATATTTTGTAAAAATTGATGCAGATTTTTCTGCCAATTGTCATGTATGGTACTTTTTTTTCAGAAATAGGAGCTATTAACAAGCTCAGAAAATAATATTGCCTCATTATTTTTATTCTCAAAAAGTTTTTTCAAGTTAACACGAAAAAAATCGAGAAATTGATTTCATTTCTTTATTTCAATAGGTTTAATGTTTAATGTGTTTTTTCTAAGCATAATTATTATAATATTAAGTGCGAAAATGCTCGATCAATGTCGAAATTCAATTCTCTAAAGTATAATAATGAATTAAGTTAAAATAAGCAAAAAAAGATGAACTATCTTGTAATAGTGAAAAAAATATATACAAACAACTCTATTATTATTTTTCTTTCGCATGCCACTCTATCTTTTTACTGGTGAAGAAGACATCTTGCTCTGACAAGAACTCAAAAAACGAAAAAATAGTTTTCTTGAAAAATATGACTCATATTGATTTTTTGATTTTCCAAGCGACGAATTAAACACTGAACAAATACAAAATGCAGTAATGAGCGGTGGGATGTTTGCAACGAAAAAATTAGTAATTATCCGTTGAATTCCAATGGACCTCGTCACACACAATAAAGCAAAACAGAGTGATAATGACCGTTGTTTACTGCTACTTGAACAATTCAAAAAAACAAATGATCCTGAAACAATTGTTGTATGCGTAAGCTACAAACCTGACAAAAGAATGAAAGCATATAAATGGTTTCAAACAAACGCAGAAATTAAGGAATTTCCGCGTCGAAATGAGAAACAATATGCTGCATACATTGCTCAACATTGTTGATCATTTTTGAGTCCAGAACAACAAAGTTGGTTAACATTGTCATGTAGCGACAGTTATTGACACCTCACTCAAGAAATTGAAAAAATCCGTCGGTATATGAGCGCTAATTCACTTACTTCATTGAGTAATGAACAGCTTTCTACAATTGTTCGATCTACTTCAGAAAGCAATAATTTTGATCTTCTTGATCATATCTATACCAATAAACAAAAAAGTATTGAATTACTCACCCAAGCAGAACAAACAAACAATGATATGTTTCAATTTCTAGGAATGCTCTATCGATCATTGAAAACTACTATCAATATGATCGTTTGTAGTGAACATTGAATTACCGACAGCAAACAACTTGCCAGTCTCCTCAAAGCTCATCCTTTTGTTATCGGTAAACAACTCAAATTATTACCTATATTGAAAAAAAATAAAACGCAAATATTTGCTTTATATAACAATATTATTACATTAGATGAACAAATAAAAACAGGAAGTTATCCACCAGAATGATTCTGGCTTCGTTTGAAACAACTCATTTGGACGCTTGATATTAAGTAATTTTTATCTTTTCATTACACATTATGGCCTCGTGGCTCATTATGATCTTACTACTTAGTGCTTCTGCATTTTTTTCTGCTTCAGAGTTGGCAATTATGTGAGTACCTATGTACAAAATTCAAAGATTTCATCGTCAATTTCCAAAAAGTAAAGTAATTCACTATTTAATCAATTTAAGAAGTAAAACAGAAAGAACACTTATTACTATATTGATTTGAAACAATCTCGTTAATGTTCTCTTTTCGATTTACGCAGACAATATGAGTGCTGGATTATTAAAATATTTTGCAATTAGTTGATTCGTTGGTTCGATGGTAGTCGTCTCTTCGATCACATTACTCTTATTGATGTTTGGTGAAATCATGCCAAAAGCGTTTGCTTCAAAATTCGCTTTACAATTAGCATTACTTGTTAGTCCAATCATCATATTTCTCCAACGAGCATTAATTTGGATCGTACGACCCATTGAACAACTCGTGAAATGAGTAAATAGCATGTTCAAAGAATGAGAAAGCTGAGTATCCAGAGATGATGTAGAAATATTTGTAGAAGAATGAGAAAAACAAGGAATCTTCACGTTAGTAGAAAGTATGATTGTAAAAAACCTCATGGTTTTTCGTGAAACAAGTGTCGAAGCAGTATTTAAACATAGAACAGAAATCTTTGCATTAGCAGACAATCTTACTTTGGAAGAATCAATTAAATTAATCCTGAAAAATCCTTATTCAAGAATTCCTATTTATCATAACGATAAAGATCATATTATTTGACTGATTACACTCAGAGATCTCGTGGGAATGATGCATGATAGTAAAAATCACACCAAACAACTCAGAGATTTTCCATTAAAAAGCATTGCAAAAGTACCTATCACCGCCAGTATTTTTCATATGTTTACCCAAATGAAAGAACATGGACGACATATGGCAATAGTCGTCGATGAATATGGATGAACCGCATGATTAGTTACTTTGGAAGATATCTTAGAAATGATGGTAGGTGATATCAAAGACGAATCAGATCACTATGAAGAGCAA
>CAZIUS010000149.1:0-2463 GCA_964542385.1 uncultured Candidatus Peribacteria bacterium | reverse complement strand
AATTTCGCATCCAATTTTCTGAGTCAAAATTTTGGATTTTGAAACTTCACAACAACCATATTGTTTCGAACCTCCACGATTTCTCATGATCAAAAAAGTTTATGAAAAACATAGTCTCATTCATCAAATGTTGGTCCGACATAAATACTTCAGCTACTTCCATAGCTATTACCACCGCGTCAATATGACCCACCAGATCAACCAGCTGTAGAAAAATCAAAATGTTTTAATAGGTCGGCTGGAAGTTCTTCTAAGAATCTTGATGGTTCGTTGTATTTGAGTTGTCATCGTTGTCTACGTGAGTTTGCATGAGAAAGGAAGAGGTGGTCTTTTGCACGAGTAAGTGCAACATACATAAGTCTTCTTTCTTCTTCCATCGCATCATCATCATAGTGCGCACTAGATAGTGGAAATACGCTTTCTTCAAGTCAAACAACGAAAACAATAGGAAATTCTAGACCTTTACTTGCATGTACGGACATAAGTTGTATAGCTTCTAAAGCACCTTCTGCTGTCTCTTCTAAATCTGTCAACAATGAAACTTCTTCCAGCATTTGTGCAAGTAGTTCTTTCCCATTAGCTTGTAGTGCAACGTCTGGATTATCAAATTTTCCTGCAAGATTAATCAACTGCCCAATGTTTTCATATTTTTCAGCTCATTGTTCTTTTCATTCTGATTCAAGGAGATAATCCTTATAACGGATCGCTGATACCAACTGTGCAATAAATCCAGAAGGAGAGAGGGTATCAAGTGATCTTGCTAAAAATTGCATTGATGTCATAAAGTTTTTGATTGCAGATTTGGTTTGAGGTCACATTGTAATAGGCAACAATTCTACTTGTCCAGCCACCTCAAAGACGGGCATATTGTGCTCAGTTGCGTATGTTTCTAGTTTTGCTACAGAGTCTTGTCCAATTTTTCTTTTGGGTGTATTAATAATTCTTTTGAATGCCACAGAGTCTCTTGGATTGAGAAAAAATTTCAGATAAGATAAAACATCTTTTACCTCTTTTCTTTCAAAAAATTTGAATCATCCATATACTTTATATGGAATCCCTTCTTGCAAGAGTAATTGCTCAAATGCAACAGATTGTGCATTAGTTCTATAGAGAATCGCTATATCTTTTCGAGATTTATTCTTATCTGCAATAAACTTTTGCATCATTTGGATACTATTCGCAGCTTCTTCATTCTCATTCATATGCGTAAAAACCATAATGCGATCATTCCCATCTCTATGTGCAACAACATCTTTATCGTACTGTTTCTTATTGTTTTTAATAATAACATTTCCTGCTTGTACAATATGTGGACGAGAACGATAATTTGTCTGTAATTTAAAAATCTCAATATCGGGCCAGATTCTTTTTACTTGCAAAAAATTCTCCATCATTGCACCACGCCAACGATAGATACTTTGATAATCATCCCCAATAAACGTTATGTTTCCTGTCTTTCTCTCTGCATTTGCTGCAGTAAACATCTTCATAAGTTCAAATTGAATCCAGTTGGTATCTTGAGCTTCATCTACCAATATATAGTGAAATTTTCATTGCCAGTACGCAAGGATATCAGGATAATTTTTGAATAATCTATATGAGTAAAAAAGCAAATCATCAAAATCCATAGCATTATTTGCTTTAAGTTTCTTTTCGTATTTTTCATAGATCATTCACATCGTCTGATCATAGCCGCTATCAGCTTTCATCGTCATATCTTTTGCAGAAAATCCTTGGTTTTTATACTTACTAATAACGCTTTTTACCTCTCTTAACTCTACATCATCTTCCATTTTTAACTCTTTAATGATTTCTTTGAGAACACTTTGTGTTTCTCCATCATCATAGATCACAAAATCATTTGTAAATCACCAATCCGTCTTTGCTAAATCATGCTTCAAAATTTTGAGAAACATACTATGAAATGTTCCAATTCGTTGAAAAGAGTGCGGAGTAAGACGAAGAGAAGTATTGATCTCGTGGATCTATATCAGTATCTCCAACAGTGTTATCTTGTCAATCAGTATGATCCGCCATGCTTTGCATGGCATATATATCATCAGCAATGTGTAGAAGTCTTTCCTTCATTTCTTTTGCAGCTTTATTCGTGAATGTTACTGCTAAAATCTTCTCTGGCTTCACATCTAAACCAAATACCATATATGCAATCTTATATGTCAGCGTCCTGGTTTTCCCTGATCCAGCTCATGCCAAAATCAAGCTTGATGTATCGGTATACAATGCTGCTTTTCACTGTTCTTCATTGAGTTGAGATGTTACATATTGTTTGATATCCATATCTTTATATTCATTTTTAGTATAAAAAATTCCTTACAACAAGGACAATATGCGGTTTTTTCACATAGTATTTCCATATTAAATACTGCGCAATGCCCTTCTTTTTATACTACAGAAAGAGGAGTGAAAGGCAAAGAAAAAGTTGAGAAAAAAGAATATAAAAAA
>CAZIUS010000148.1:0-2492 GCA_964542385.1 uncultured Candidatus Peribacteria bacterium | reverse complement strand
CTATCTTAAATACTATAGAAGTAAACATCATCACCTTTGAAGATCCGGTCGAAGTGAAGGTTCATTGACTCAACCAGGCACAAGTAAGAACTGATATCTGATTTACGTTTGCTTCTTGATTAAGAGCTGCGCTCAGACAAGATCCTGATATTATCATGGTGTGAGAAATCCGTGATTTTGAAACATTAAATACTGGTATGGAAGCGGCGATGACGTGACATTTGGTATTTTCCACGGTGCATACGAATTCTGCTGCAGAAACGATTACCAGAGTAATGAACCTTGGTGCAAAACCGTATATGATTACGGGTACATTCAACGTTATTATTGCGCAAAGACTTGCTAGAAAACTTCGTGATGATGCAAAAGTAGTGGTCAATGTAAAAGAAAAATATCCAGAATTATATGAAAGTGCAAAACAAGCATTACTCACGATGAAGTCAGATGCTCTCGACAGAGAAATGACCATGAGAAACATAGATCCAAAAGCATTATGAGATTTTATGACCAATGGAATATGTTTTTGACCAGATCCTGCAAAATGAGAAAAAGCATTTAAAGGAAGAGTTGGTCTATACGAGATGCTCGAGTTTGATGATGCTATCAAACAACTCCTCCTCGATGGTGAAAAAGCACTCGCAGTAGAAAAATATGCACTTGAAGAAAGATGAATGGTTAACTTAGAAAGAGATGCTGTTTTTAAACTCATTCAATGAAAAATTAGTATCGAAGAAGTATATAGATTGGTGAAGCATAAGAAATATTCATAGAAAAAACTGCTAGTGACTAGCAGTTTTTTTATTTCTTCCACTTTTCTTGTAATTTACTCAAATCTAAGTATACACCTTTCATGTATTACATTTTTCCTATATCTTTTAAAAAATCTGCTTCAAACAATAGAAACTGTATATAGAAAAAGATTTGTAATCACCTGTTAAAATACTCAACGAATTTAAAAAAAATAATGGTACAAAAAAATGGACTCATAATATGCATCCCTACAATCGATTTCCATTCTATTTCCATTCTATTTCCATTCTATTTCCATTCTATTTCCCTCTATTTCCTTCCATTTCTCTCCATTTCTCTCCATCTCACATGCTCGACATTATCTCCACCTACACACCAGAAACTATTGCATTGCTTCGTTCTTTACGAGAACAATTATTGATCGAACTTGCAAAATCACATGATACCAAGAAAATTTTATCATTTCTGAGTAAATGCTGTGTCGTTAGTATCCAAGACGACGAAAAAGCAGTACGAATCGGTGTTCCCAATGAGTTCGTTTTACAACAACTCAAGAAATTTTTCCATGCTGATCTACAACGCGCACTCCATGAAGTTCATGCGCCTTGATATAAAATTGCGTATAGTGTCATTCCAGAATTAAATAGTGAAACTTATCACGAGTTACAAGTAGACATTAAGAGTAGTTTGAACATCGAAGAAAAACCAAAAACCACACTAGAACATTCACTAAAAACTGAACTGAGCGACTATTTCGGTATTTTGTTTGAAAAAAAATATCAATTTTCTAATTTTATCGTAGGAGCAAATAATCAACTCGCTCATGCTGCGGCAAAAGCGGTCAGTGAAGAGCCCTGAACGGTCTATAATCCACTCTTTATCTATGGTGGTGTATGACTGTGAAAAACGCATCTCATGCAAGCGATCGGTAATAGTATCATCTCAGACCATCCAGAAAAAACGGTTTTGTATCTCCCGACCAGTAAATTTATCGATAAGGTAATTTTTGCTATTAGACACGGACATCTTGCTCGTTTTATGGAACAACTCGAACAAATCGATGTACTTATGCTGGATGATATCCAGTTTCTTGCAGGCAAAGACAAAACGCAAGAAATATTTCACAATATTTTCAATGAATTTTTTGCAAAAAATAAACAAATCGTCATCACTTCAGACCAAGCACCAAAAGCACTTACTCTTCTAGAAGCGAGATTACAATCACGTTTTACCTTGTGATTAATTGTCGATATTGCGGCACCAGATTTGGAAACGAGAAAAGCAATTCTGGAGATGAAACTGAAACAAAAAGGACATAGCTTTGATGACGAGATTTTAGACTTTTTGGCAGAACATATTACACACAATGTTAGAGAACTCGAATGAGCTATCAATATTCTACTGACACAGCAACAACTTCTGGGTCAGACTCTTACGCTGGATCATGCACAACAAGCGCTCAGTACAATCGGTATTACTCAAGCTGCAAAACCAGAACCACAAGCACAACAAACGCAACCTATCGTAAGTACTAATTCACAAGGCAATCAAGCTGAACATATTGTTAACACTATTGCTCACCACTTCTGAATCGAACCAGATGCGCTTCTAGGACAATGAAGAAACAAAGAGATTTCCCAAGCGAGACAATTGGCAATGTACGTCATCAAAACTAAACTCAATCGATCCCTCCAAAGAATCGGTGACTACTTCGGCGGCAGAAATCACGCCAGTGTCATCTA
>CAZIUS010000147.1:0-2582 GCA_964542385.1 uncultured Candidatus Peribacteria bacterium | reverse complement strand
TGTTATAATCTACATCTGAAGTCAATAAATACGCTTCAGACAATTTATTATCTATAATATCATTCATTGCTTTAATAGCGATATCAATATCAACATTCCCTTTTACTTCTCATTGAGCATTACGACTTACCTCTTTAAAAATCAGCACATATCAATTTCTCTTCAACATATCATAAAACTTTTGATACTGAGTAATGTATCAAAAAAATATTTGCACCTCATCAATATCGTATTTCTTTTCAAGATATTCCTTCAATTTTAACCAATCAATAGTTCGACCAAGTAACTGTACTCATTTATGAATATTTTGAGCATCTATATAAACAATTTTCATGTAATAAACTTCAAAAATAAACCCACAATCATACTCAAAACACCTAAACCATCAATCAAATCGTTATGAAAAAACTATGAAAAAATTGGTGTAATCACTAATTTTCTTCAATGAGAAACTACTCTTTATGACGCTTCACACAGTATATTATTCAATGCTTTCAAGACAGGTGGGTAGATATCTGATCATAATAATTCAGTGAGAGAATCTATACTGATACACATTACTTGTTTTATATTTTCATCCTTAGATCCCATTTCTCATTCTTCATAACGCATCAGAAAGTAATGAAATAGTTTATCTGTACGTTTTGGGTGCGGTCTCATTCATAAATTTTGTACTATTGCTGACTTGATTCATGTTTCCTCTTCAATTTCTCTTATTACTGCTTCTTCTGGTGTTTCTCATTGTTCAATTGTTCATGATGGAAAACTAAATGGTATTCAATCATCCTTTTTTCTTTCAACAACTACCACATCTTTTCATAGTGGCAATACTCAAATCACAACATCTCATACATAATTCATTGCATAACATTATTAAATTCAAGGAGAGCCAGACTTGAACTGACAATTGAGGTGCCGAAGACCTCCGTGTTCCCAATTACACTATCCCCTTATTTTGCATTCCTATTTCCTCCATTTCCTTCTACTTCTTTCGATTTCTTCTCTTCTTCCGATCCATTTCCTTCACGTACGGGCGCATGATATGCGCCCCTACTACTTCCTTCCTGCCTTAAACGCTTTTCTGATATATTTTCTAAATCCCCATGCACTAACACCACGATGGACAAATGTGGAATCACCACTATTTGCCGAGCGTTGAATTCTAAAACCATCTGGATCTTCACGCACTGAGGTGATATCACATATCCATTTACCTCATCTTAGAAAAAAAACATACTCATGACCTTTTGGGTTTTCAAACGTTCTTTTAATTCCTTCATCTTCACCTCAAGACTCACTCATCAATCCTTTTTGTTTCGCTTGTTGTTGTTTCTTCTTCAAGATTCACATTTTATTGGTTCTTGCCATGCGATTCAAAAGGATTAAAATTGAAAGAAACCGAAAGAAGCTGAAAGAAATCGATTTTATCGCTTCTTTCTATTTCCCTCACTTCCTTCATTTCTACTCTACTTCCCTCTTATACCTATTTCCCTACAAATTTCAAAACATAATCTCACTTTACTCCATTTTCTTCCAAATAATCAACGATAAGACGTTCGGATGTCGGCTGAAGTACAGATACAGGTCGTGTATCGGTCCAAATAGCACGAAGAAATGCAACCAACTCAGTATCATGAATCGTCCAGTTCCACACCGTAAGATCACGTTGTTGTACATCACTATGAATCAACAATATTCCTTGCTCACGACATACGTCCAATGCTTTGTTTATCAATGCTTCATGACGCATAATTTCTCACAGACATGGTAAATTCACCTGCCAAGTAGTGATGGTTTGATCAGCTTTATTCTTGGGAGCACCATATCATAAACATATACCAACAAGAAATCATAGTGCTTCTTGTACAGTTGGTACCGATCAATCGTAAAAAAAAGATTTTGCTCATGTAACCTGAACAAATTTTCCAACTTTCTCAATAAATATTCCTAAATCATGTTGATTACTCAACTCATTGATTGCTTGCATTCCTTCTTCTCATCACGGATATTTCCATAAAAACGTCTGCCAAGAATCGCTTTCTTCATCATACTCTTGATACAGTGATAATCACTTTGTGACTCAATTCCGATCTATCGTCTTCACCAATTTACGTTCAAACTGTAGAGGAACAAGCATTCCATCACCAATCTGATTGGTACGCATTCGTGAAACTTTTCCTTTCCAAACAATCAAGATCTCAGCATCAGGCAATCAAAAAACACCTTCACGTGCAGCAAAACGAATCTGCTTTTCAGATTGTTTATTACGTGTAAGACAATGATTTTCGACTCCAAACATTAATTGTAAAAAATAAAAATTACTTCTTTGTTATTTTTCGTAATAAGACAATTTCAATAATATTGACTAACAACGCTGATCCTCCATGACTAAAAAATGGTAATGTCAGTCATGTCAAAGGTAACAATCACATATTAACACCGATATTAATAAATGCCTGCATGATAATAAGAGATAAGAAGCCGACTGAGTATAATCTATCTTCTTCACTTGGAAGTGATGGCAATTGTTTCAACACATACCATGAGAGCGTAAGATACAATGCAAGCATAATCCCAATGCC
>CAZIUS010000146.1:0-2658 GCA_964542385.1 uncultured Candidatus Peribacteria bacterium | reverse complement strand
AACATGTTTGGCAGTATGGTAAGAGTATCCAGCCACAAGAACTGATAAAACAAGTGACAGGTAAACCTTTGGATCCATCATATTTTATTGACTATCTGGAACAGAAGTTTACACGTTAGGTTGTGCTTCAACATTCAAATGTTGCTATATAGTGTTATTGTAACATTTGAAAGTATGTGTTGATTTTCAACATGCAAGACTACTTGATTTTAATTTTAGAATTATAATAATTTGTTTCTTCTTTATTAATATTTGATGGTTTTATTGATCATTCTCTATTATCTCAGTATACCTTAATGATATGAACCGATCACTCTTCTTTGGAAAATGGCATTGAAAATCATATAATAGTAACTATTTCACCATCTTTATGTCCACTAGGAACATATCATCTGCTATTTCACTTGATGATAATCTCTTGTCATAGAGATAAAGTATCTACATCACTTCATTTGATTGCTATTATTTTATTTCAAAGAGTAATTGCGCTAGTATATCATCAAGTTCGTCAAAAAGTTATTTCTCATGGTGAAAGAGTATCTGCAATATCTTTTCAAAAGTTTTTGGTGTGATTTTTCAATCTAATTTTTTGATGAGAAAGATGAATAATATCATCAACAGTAACTTCATTGCCAAAATAATTTTCTAGAGCATGAGAAAGTTGCTCCCTAGCTTCTTTGATTTCATTCATTCATTTTTCATCATCTGGATGAAAATCTTTTTTATATCATCAAATATTTTGTGACATTATATTACTAAAAAAAATAACCAACTTTACATTAATAAACGCAACACTTGAGTATAATAGAATAGAATTTTATTCTATCATCCAAGCACTATGAAACATCTCTCAAAACATGAAAGAAATGAGATACAGATATTGAAAGAAAAGTGATACTCTTTACGTGACATAGCAACCGTTCTTGAGAGAAACGTTTCAACTATCAGTAGGGAATTATCTAGAAATAAGGTAAAGGGAAAGTATTCTGCTAACAAGGCTCAAACGAAAGCCTATCAGAGACGACAAAGACGTAAAATTCAAATGAAAAAAATTAGATGTAATGATGCACTTGAGAACTATATCCGTGAAAAACTAACTTTAAAACGAACTCCGCAACTTATTGCATGAGCTTGGAGTAAAGATCACTCAGACTATAAAATAGGTCATATGAGTGTCTATAAATACCTATATTCTAGATTCTGAAACTGATTGGGAGAATACTTGTACTCTAAAAGATTAAGACCGAGAAAAAGAAAAAAGAATAATCAGCAAAGGCAGTTAATACCACACAGAATATGGATTGATTCAAGACCGCAAAGTATCAGTAAGTTACTTGATTTCTGAAATTATGAAGCTGATTTAATTATTTGACCAAGATGAACTAAAGCAGTATTACTTACTCTTACTGAAAAAGTATCCAGATTAAAACTAGCCTATCGATTACCAAATAAATCTCCTTTTGAGGTACAAAAAAAACTCCACTCAGTAATTGAACAGTTTGGAATTAAATCCATCACTTTCGATAACTGAATAGAGTTTATGTACCATTACAAGCTTGGTATTCTCACATATTTCTGCCATCCTTACCATTCACGGGAAAAGGGACAAGTAGAATATACGAACAAGCTGTACAGGATGTTTATACCTAAATGAACTGATTTATCAAATTATACTCAACAAGATATTGATTTAATTACCTCGAATCTTAATAATAGACCAATGGTTTGTCTTGGTTATGAAACTCCACTTAAAAGTTTCCTTTCTACCTAGTGTTGCGATTACCCCTATAATGTAGGTAAAACATAATTAATTTATTATAATTAAAAAAAATATACTGTCAAACATTTTAATGCTTTTTTGGTATTTGTGATGTTTTTTATGCCCATTTTTGCGAAACAATTTTTTTGTTGTTGCAATTGATACTCAGAACTTATTTACATAGATAAGATTAATGTAATGATGCGTAGTGTTTTAATATTCCACAATTTGTTTCTATCCGAAAAGTTTGTTTTCTTAGAAATATTATTTGTGGATTGTATGCGCAATTCTTCTTGAAACCCTCAAAGTGTTGAGTATAGTCTTGGTATTAAGATTTTGATCGCAGGTAGCATTGTTTTAAGCTATTCTTGAAACATAACGAACCGATCTTTTTTGGCTTATGATACTGAGATTATCAAAATCTTAACGCTAATTTTTTGAATTAAATTTGAACGTATGGGTTGATTCTAGCGTTCAATTGATTTTAAAACATTTAGATATATTCTTACTTGATTTCAAAAAATTAGTATGTTTACGCTTACCAAATCATTTCATTTTGCTGCTGCACATCGTTTGATGCATCACGAATGAGTCTGTCACAATGTGCATGGACATAATTTTGTGGTGACGATTACGCTTTGCTGTGAGGAAATTATGGACACCAAAACAGGGTTTACCTATGATCACAAACTCCTCAAACCGTTTATTCTGTTTGTAGAAGAGCAGTATGACCACGCATTTCTCACGGAACAATGAGATGAAATAGGAGAGTTTTTACAAAACAAAGGACACAAAGTCGTCTTTTTTCCGTTTCCTCCATCGACCGAACTCCTTGCACAACACCTTGCAAACGATTTTAATCGTATGATCCAGCTTCCTGACTGAGTTTTTTTACAAGA
>CAZIUS010000145.1:0-2672 GCA_964542385.1 uncultured Candidatus Peribacteria bacterium | reverse complement strand
GATTTTCTCGGCACCCGTATGGGTGTTTTGCCTACTTTTTTCCCTTTTCAAGGATAAATCATCAAGGAAAAAAAGTATGGAAGAAAAAAAATAATTATATATCCTAATAATGTTTGATGCTTGAAATTCAGGATGACCGGAGAAAAACTACCCAACCTCACCAACAGGACTGGTTTCCAACCAAACCATAGTCGTTTCTCATTGTTTTTGGAGGACTTGGAGAAGTTTTTCTTTTTTGTCTTCGGTCGTTGTGATAAAAACGATTTTTTGCTCAAGGCGTTGTATTTTTCCTGCGACTAATGTGTATTGTTTGACGTAGTTGACGCGTTGAAGAGAGGTAGCAACTCATTGTTTCAATAATCCTATAAGCGAACGAGAGAGTTGTCTCCCTGTTTGAGATGAGGTAACCATAAGAAGAGGCATGAGATTATAATGATAAAAAAGGATTGCAAATTGAGGTTTTTTCGCTACTTTTCAAACGATGAAGACAACTCGTGATTCTCAGATTTTCTTACTCTTTAGACCACTGTTGCATCGATGTGGCATTGTTTTTTCGTATTGGTCGGTTGCTCATTTGCGTGAATATACAGATCTTATTCCATTTGTCCAACTCAGAATACCGACTATGGATTTATCAGAAACGATGCGATTTGCGGTACTTAGTGGTGTGATTTTCATTATGGTGTGATTTTTTTTCGAACAATATGCATTGTTTCGTCCCAAACAACAATGATATGGTTCTTTTCTCCAAACTCGGCTTTTGCGATTGATGTTGAGTGGTTTTATCGCTTGGTTGTGATTTGGGTATGTGTTTGCATCATGAATATCTAGATTTGTCGTGATTATCGCAGCAGGATTGAGTTTGATAGTACTTACTCTGATGGACTGGATTCGAGGACTGATCGCACGTCGACAATGAGCAAGACTTGTCTATCGTTTATTGGTTATTTGAGATAATACCAACCAAGTAACTGCTATCGCGCAAGAATTCGTCGATCACGATGAGTATACCGTGACATGTTTGTCCACTGTCGAATGACAACATTATCAAAATGCACGAGATGGCGCATTGATTGTCTGATCAGTTGCAGATGCATGGTTTACGACCTGGTATCACGACGCAAGAATTCAATGAAAAGAAGTTTTTCAACTCGCTGAAGGCCATTTCTTGGAAGATACGTTTGGAATTCCTATGACGGTATGACCATTGGTCGTGACCGCATGGCGTACAAGTCCGCTCACCGAACGACGACGTGTTGTAAAACGTGGTGGCGATGTGTTATTGTCATGAGTATGATTAATTCTCTTGAGTCCATTGTTTTTGATTGTAGCGATTTTGATAAAATTAGATTCGCCAGGACCGATTTTCTACACCCAACAAAGAGTAGGAAAACAAAAAAAACTCTTTCGTTTCGTTAAATTTCGTACGATGTTTACGCATCTCTCGACCGGACCGGGTTATTGAGGCGATGAAGCACAAAAACTCTATGAACAACTGATTGCCAGCAAACAAAACGTCAGAACCTGAATATTGCCAAAAATCGCTGATGATCCACGCGTTACTCGCATAGGTAATCGACTGCGCAAGACCTCAATAGACGAATTACCATCACTTTGGTCAGTATTTGTCGGTGATATGTCACTGGTCTGACCGAGACCCCATTTGCCACGTGAAGTAGAACAATATGCAGACCGACATCAAAAGCTTTTTCAAGTCAAACCATGAATTACCGGCTACGCTCAACTTTACGGTCGTGACAAAGTTCCTTTTGACGAAGAAGCAAAACTCGATCTTCGATACATCCATCATCGGTCATTATGGCTGGATCGATATGTCTTATTTGCAACTATAAAAGTTATCTTTAAGGGGAAATAGGAATACACTTTCATTTTCTGTTAAAATTCGTATAATATATGCATTTGTTTTTTTGCCCATTATTTTATGTCTACCAATACTGTTGTCCTCAGATTTGATGAGGTTTCTTTTAAATATGCTGATAAGAAAGAAATTCTTGAAGAAGCGAGTTTTTCGTTGCGTGCCCATACCAAGATTACGATCATGGGACAAAATGGTGCTTGAAAATCGACGATCTTCAAGATGATTACTGGTGATATCAAACCACAAGAAGGAAAGATTCATATCGTTCCTGGTAATTCTATCGCGATTGCAAAACAAGTCATTCCGAGAGAACAATACGGACTCACGGTAACCGAATATTTCGAGACGGCATTTTCTGAAAAAGATTATAAATTACCACAAAAGATTGCAAAGGTAATGGAAGAGGTCGATTTGCGTGTTCCTGTCGATAAAAAAATCAAAGAACTGTCAGGTGGACAACAAGCGAGACTGTTATTGGCGCAAGCGATCATTCAAGAGCCTGATATACTTCTTCTCGACGAACCAACCAATAATCTTGACGATGTCGGTATCGGTAATTTGATTGGCTTTTTGTTGGGATATGACAAAACAGTTGTGGTTATTTCGCATGATGCGGACTTTTTGAACATGTTTACCGATGGTGTCTTGTATGTAAACGTTCAAACCCACAAAGTGGAGCAATATCGATGAGATTACCACGATGTGGTTGAGCAAATTGCAAATCAAGTAGAAAAAGAAAAAACACAAAATGCGAGACTTGAAAAGAAGATTATTGATGCAAAAGAGAAGATTA
>CAZIUS010000144.1:0-2687 GCA_964542385.1 uncultured Candidatus Peribacteria bacterium | reverse complement strand
CTAATAATACCGATCAATCAAAGTAAAAAAAGCCATTTCATATCTTTATGTTTTCTTTATTTTCTAATTCATTTCTCAACATTGGTATATATTTCTCCTTATCGCTTTCCACGAATTTTCGAAAATTATCTAATCTACTACTTCTATTTAAGATTTCTATTTGAGTTTGATCTTTGTAATCACATGGATTGAAATTATATGTCTCTAAAATTCTTTCATGAAAATCTACATCATTAATAGCTGTTTGTTTTTGTCAGATCTTACTGCGAATAATACCTTGTTCCAATTTCCATCATAAAGCATAAAACCATGTTCACAATCTCTCTCTCGTGATTGCAGTTTTTCATACACTCTCCAATGTATCATTATCATCAAGAAGTCCTAGTCATTTAGCTTTGGTAAAATAGTTCAGATACCATGGAATTACAGTTTCATCTTGCATTCATTCATATGATCTAACAATCAAAGTCATTGCCTCTGCTTCTGTAATCGTATTTAGCGGCTTAAAAGAACCATTTGATCATTTTAAGAGTCCATACTTACATGATTCAGTAATATGTGGCACCAATGTGCTATCATATTCGCTAATATCATTAAAATCACATATACTATACGTTTTTGATAATCCAATAACCTCTGCATATTTTGATACAAATTTTGCTGTTTCTCATCTAGTAATTTTATCACTTGGTCTAAATTCTTGTGTTTGATTGTACTTTGTAAGTCATTTATCATGCATCCATGTTAATACAGTTTCAAATGAAATGGCGTATGAAATAATAGGTAAGATAATTCATGTAGTTGTAGTAGTTAACAAGAGAATGGCTTTATTCATTATATATGAAAGAAGAAATAAAATAAAATAAAACATTGAAGACACCCTTAATACGCTCTCGCCCACAACACTCTATTCATACTCTCTTTCCCCGAATACACACATACTCACTGCTCTTCTGGACTAGAAAACGGAATACATCTCGTTACTGCTTTACATTCTTCTTTGATCTTTGCCTCAGTTTCAGCAGTTCCATCTCGGTGCGCCATCACGAATTTACCGTCATCGAGTGCTTGTTTGAACTCTTCGTAGGTATCCACAAAAACCGTATTTGATTCACGGAATTGTTTGTTTTTCACGAGGAGATCTTTTTGTATGGTGTAGAGAAATGTATCAGCTTCCTTGGCTACGTCTTGTACAGCAACCAATAACTTTTCACCGGAATCTCTTCTATATAATTCTACAACGCCTTGTTCCATTTCTCTTTTTCCTACACTGATTCTGACCGGAACTCCTTGTAACTCATATTCGTTAAATTTCCATCCTGGCGATTTTTCATCATCAGTATCCATTTTCCAGGTCAACGGTACTGCTCGTTCGCCAAGAATTCATGTAGGAAACGTCAAAGTCGTTCCCTCAAGTCATTCCATGGTTGCATGGAGATATTCTTCAATCGCTAATAAATCTTCTTCGGTTTTGAAAAATGGCACGATCACCACATGCAAAGGAGCTACTGCTGGAGGAAGTACTAATCACGCATCATCACTATGAGACATAATCAATCCTCACAATGCACGTGTCGATAATCATCGAGAGGTCGCGTACGCGGTCTCAAGTTCATTGTTTTTGTTCGTAAATTCTACCTCAAATGCTCTTCAGAAATTTTGTCCAAGATCATGAGACGTACACGATTGGAGTGCTTTTCCATCTTGCATCATTGCTTCTATCGTATAGGTATGTTCTGCACCAGCAAAACGTTCTGATTCAGATTTTTCTCACTTCACTCAAGAAATCGCCAAAATATGCTGCAAAAAATCATCATAGACATCATGCATCAAACGAGCTTCTTCATTCGCTTCTTCAGCACTCGCGTGCGCAGTATGTCCTTCTTGTCGGAGAAACTCTGCCGTACGCAAAAAGAGTCTGGTTCTCATCTCCCATCTTACCACATTTGCTCGCTGATTGATCAACAAGGGTAAATCACGGTAGGATTTCACCCAGTCACGATACGTATTCCAAATGATAGTCTCAGAGGTAGGACGCACGATCAACTCTTCTTCAAGCTTCGCGTCAGGATCAACCTCAATCGTTCCTGTTTTCTCATCACGTTTTAATCTATAGTGTGTCACAATTGCAGCCTCAGTAGCAAACCCTTCGACATGTTTTGCCTCTTTGGAGAAAAATGACTTAGGTATAAACAATGGAAAATACGCATTTTTATGTCCTGTTGACTTAAACATCGCATCAAGTACCTTTTGCATATTCTCCCAAATAGCATAGCCATACGGTTTGATCACCATACACCCGCGCACCGCGCTATGATCAGCCAATCATGCTTGTTTCACAAGCTCATTATATCGTTCAGAAAAGTTTTCTTCTCTTGTTGGTAATTTTGCCATAGGTACTAATTATAGTAAATCTTGATTTATCTAATCTTACGTAAAGTTTTCTTCTTAATCATCCAAACTACTTCTATACAATGCTTCATCATCGTCTCAATCATCTTCTTTTATAGTAGGAAGTTTTTTCTTTTTTCTTTTATCACCAAAGACTTTTAATTTTTCTATATCATCTTCAAGTCCAAGCATTCTTTGTAATCATTCGTGTTCTTTTAATTTTTGTAATACCTTTTGTTCGATTTGTCTCACACGTTCACGCGTTACATTAAACTCTGCACCAACTTGTTCGAGTG
>CAZIUS010000143.1:1135-2769 GCA_964542385.1 uncultured Candidatus Peribacteria bacterium | reverse complement strand
TTTGAAGACATTGCAGCAATCATACACAAAATCATGGTGATAGAGAAAAGATAAAACTCATCTTTGTATATTTTTTTATGATAAAGAAACAAGGACTATTTGCATTTTACGTTTACTTTTCATATAATATAACAAATAAAATTTACAATATAAAAATATTTATTACTTAACTGACCATGAAGGATTGTTCAATAATAAGTTTTTGAAATACTATGAAAGATAAAACATATGCAGAGATAATAGAGTTATATACTTTAATTATTGAATGAACCAATACAAATTCTGCTGTTATTTATCTTGCTGAAAAACTAAAAGAATTTGTTGCTCAGGATAAACCATCTGAGATTAACCGATGTCTTGAACAATTAAAAAAATATTGTTCTCATTTAACGGCAAAAACACAAATAAGTTGAAAAATACAACGTGATGTAATGGAACTAACCTATTTACAAAGTAAGTTGGAAAAATATGCATGAGCAAAACATTGTGAAAATATATATCCACCTTCCTTTGAATGAAATATAACTCCGACAAAAAAAGAAATTATTGATACGTTCTTTATTATTGCGTATTGATGAATCAAAGTTAAATTAATGGAATTTAAAATAAAGTTGCAAAATCATTGATATGAAGAATTGTTTACTCAAATAAATAATGCGTACAATAATGATAAATATCATGCATTATTACAATTATTAACAAAGGCAAAAAATGTTCCGCAAGTTTATAATTTATTTACTGAAGAGGAATGGACTAATTTTGAAATGATGGTTAAAGAAGTTATTTTTACTAGTGCAACAACATCCCATCACCAAAACTGAAAAAACGATATTCTTGACTAATAGCGTGTTTATAGATATTTTGCATTTGTGCATATCATACATATCATGCAACCAACATCAGCAATGAGCTTTTTGGTAAATGAAAATTGGTAATGAGTTGATCGATAATACGAAAATGAAATCCAGGATAGATATATAAGGCACAATGAAACAGACATGAATCATTCGTATAAGTAATTTCAGAAACATAGTGTGATGCTTGTTGTCAATTAATCTTGTTTGTTAAACTATCTCGAAAGAGTATTGTTTCTTGATCAAATAACTCACTTTTGTCCATTAATTTCCATACGTATGGTAATGATTCTAATGTTCTGGTAGTGGTTGTCCCTACAGCAAGCAACGGCTTTTCGGACGATTTCTGACGAGCAATCGTGGCAAAAAGATCATAACGTACTTCACATACTTCATCGTGAATAACATATTGTGTAATATCTTCCACATCAACGGTTTTAAAGGTACCAATTCATACATGGAGTGTGACCGAATCTTTCTGTATGTTTGCATTACCTAAATCTTTGAGCAATTTCTTACTAAAATGTAATGCAGCAGTAGGTGCAGCGACCGATCAGAGTTTGGCGTCATCTGCAACAACGGGTTGGTAATGTGCAGCATCGTTTGGATCGTATTCGATATAGGGTGGTAATGGCATTTGTCCGTATTGTTCCAGGACTTGTAAGATAGGATGAGAACATTCAACAATTCTTCAGTCGAGTGTAGTTTCTTTGACCGTGAAGGTAATATCAGTATTGGCAATGGTATGACTCATTCATTCTTTCCATTTTTTTCATGGTC
>CAZIUS010000143.1:0-1125 GCA_964542385.1 uncultured Candidatus Peribacteria bacterium | reverse complement strand
CGATTCGCATGATGTCGGTGTTAACAATCTTAGAAATAATATTTCTCACTGTATTTCAGGAAACAACAATCTTGCTTTGACGACTTTTGAATCATTAAAAACAATAAGTGTTCCAGGTTCGAGCAGCTCGGTTAAATCGTAAAAATACTTATCACGTATCTTGTTTGTCTCACGATCAAAAACTAGCAAACGTGCACTTTCTGGAGGAAGTAATGGATGTTGCGCAATTAAGCACTCGGGAAGTGTATAATTGTAGTCAGAGAGAGAAAACATAGGTAATAAAAAATGAAATATAGGTTGACGATTGACGATGGAAAATTGACAGGTGTTAATTGATAATCATATATAGTAAATTCACTTTAAATTTAGTATACTATAATGGTGAATTTACTCGTAGAAAATTGCCGTTTGGTTCAATTCGAACATCCTAAATTCAAATGCAATTTTCTATATTTCAGAAATGAATGATGAAGTGATAATGTCGTAGTGGCGGACACGATCCGCCATCATGAAAATATTGATGCGTTTTGATGAATAATGAAATTCTTTAAAAACACTTAGCGAGAGCTAAGTGTTTCTAGGGAGTAAAGTTTCTTTATCCTTGCGGTGGAATAACTGTACATGATGGATATTGAAACGTCAAAGCAGATGGATTTCATGATGTATCTACAAAGGTTCCGTTAAAACATCTTCTTGATTGGCGAAAACATGTATCAGCACCATCTCATTCTTCAGCTTGCACTGAAGGTTCTTGGTAGAGTGTAATTGATCATTCATGTGCTACTGTTTGACCGTTTGGAGCAGTACATGCTGCAGGAGGTGCTATTTGACAACTACATGAGCTTCATGCTGCAGGACTGAGAACACCATTTGAAATAGGACCACATGCTGAATCACAATTTGCTGGTTCAGCGACACGACAACTAGTAGAAACCCCTAAAGCCACATCTCATGCATTGCCTTTTGTTCAATATCTTATCGATCCATACGAACAAACGATACTTACTTGTTCACATTCTGTACCAAATGGAGCTACAGCTTGTTTGTATGCTGTTCATTGTTTTCCTGGCTCTCGACGTGCTCATCCAAATGGAGCAGGACAATTTGGTTCATTTGGAGAAGTAG
>CAZIUS010000142.1:1352-2779 GCA_964542385.1 uncultured Candidatus Peribacteria bacterium | reverse complement strand
GTGCTGATTGGTTTGCAATACTAAATAATAAAATGGGTGGTGATTTAAATAAAATTAGAAATGTTGGTAGATATTTTATTGAAGTATGGAGAGCAGTTGGTATGAAAATGCATAATGTGTAAATATATATATATAATAGAGATAACAAGTAATCATATGATTCAAAAAATAGTATACCGCCTTTTATAAAATGGCTTTTTTATATATGGTGATGTTTGTTCGATAGAATTTGTCATAAAATATTGAGGAAGTAAAAACGCTATAATGAATCTTTTTTATATTCGTTCTTCAAATTATCAAGCATATTTAGAATATCATACTGTGCTTTCATTATATTTAAGAGCTTTGGTGATAATTCTTTCTTTCTCTTCATCTGTGAAACTATCACTATTCATTCACTCATCAATTCTTGCAATAGTGTTCCATCATAGCGTTGAATTGGGTGTATAAAAGACTGCTATTCATCAATTTGTTCTATAATCACTATATTTTCATATAATTGCTCGGTAGAACGCAAGTGAATCATCAGCTTTGACTTTGGAATCTAATGGATATTTTAAAAATCTTGAAATATACATAATGCTTTGCGGATCATGATATTTTACTCCACATTTCAACATTTTTATTCCATCATCTTCTTGTTTTTCGCTTACTAGTTGTATCCCAAGAATTCCAAGTGCAAGTCATATTTCCACATTAGTGAGTTTAGAATTGTTTTGTAAATAATTTTTTGATTCATTCGCATTTTTAGAGAGGAGATCTTTTTGTACTCACAAGACTTTTTCTATGATTTTTTCTCTTGTTTTGTGAATGAGTAATATATTCTCTTCATTATCTGCATACGACTGTTCTGGTGATTTTGCGTTTGCTATTTTCTCGTTAAGAAAATCTACTACGTATGACATAGGAACTCCATCATTAATTTTATCAAGTGTCTGAATATATTTTCATAGTTCAATTGTATTCATACTGTCTAGTTTTTTTCATTTATTTATAGGGATTTTGATTGTATCATTGCAATATTGATTAATGATTTGTTCATAATTCTGAACGTTACTATTTTTCGCTGATTTTATATTGTTTTGCACTACTTTTTCAGTTTTTTGATACGTTGCTTGTGACCCGTCTTCAGGAAACGCAACTCTTGCAGCATTATACAAGTCGATTATTTTGTCATCATTATAGATATGGCGTAATATATCCATGATATGATCGTATAACTCTCATCTTTTGATAGCGTACTTTCAGATAGTTCTTGTTGATTTAGTGTCAAGTGCTAGATCTTTTTCATCTAGTATTTTAAGTGCATCGTCGAGTGTTCAGATCGATCAATTGTTTGCGGTTAGTCTTGCAAGAATGATGAAAACGTGTTCTCTGAGTATTTCACTCTCTGGTCTCACTTTTCATTGAGATCATTGCATAATACC
>CAZIUS010000142.1:955-1342 GCA_964542385.1 uncultured Candidatus Peribacteria bacterium | reverse complement strand
CTTCGATGAGCTCTGATTGATCATTTCATGCAAGCATATATATATCTTCAAATTCGCAATTCCTTTCTCAGGGCAAAGGAGTGATTTTTTTATAGTCTTTAAAAAGTCTTTTCAAGAGAATTGCTACTTGTCGCCTTTTTAATGGTTGTTCAAAGTTTGTATTTTCTGGCTTTACTTTTGTTACTCCATTATCATAGAGGTATTTTGCTATTCATTGCTTAATATATGCGAGATAGTTTTGAGTATTTTCAATGTGCTTTGCTGTGTGTGAAGCAATAGCAGTATTATGAAAGAAACTTCAACTCATAACTACTACCAATATGATAGCAATACTGAGAATAATTCTATGTTTCATGTGTTTTTTGAAAAAAATATAAAATTTGAATT
>CAZIUS010000142.1:0-927 GCA_964542385.1 uncultured Candidatus Peribacteria bacterium | reverse complement strand
ATATATAAGTCTCATTCAATGATTTTTTCTCGTTTGGGATTTTGAAGATTTGTATTTATTCTATAAACTCACTTATTACGTTTTTTTGATATTTTTTCATTACAACGTTCTTTGACTAGTATATAGAGATATCAATTTATAAACTTTCCCATTACTTCTGTTCCACAGTTTCACAAGCTCGATTCATTATCCCGAGGTACTGTAGGTAAGATAATTTCTTGAATTACTTCTCATTGAGTGTTATATATGACCTTTAGTATTCAATACTGCTCAGTATTTTTCATAAATATGAAAATATTGTTTTGATTTTCTTTTCCAGTTAATATTGAATAAAAAGACGTTGTATCTTTATAGTATCGATCAACTTGACCATATTTTTCTTGTGGATATCATACCGCATACCAATTTTCTACGCTAGTCGCAATGGTTATGGGAGTTGCTGCTTGTGCATAAATATCTGGAACATTTTTTTTATTTATTAGCAATCGAAATCAAAATATTGCTATACTACAACATCACAGAATATAGAAAGCTTTTTTGATCATATATAAAAACCAAATAAAATATTGTTCGCATCTCCCTATTTTAATGGGTCTTTGCCATATTCATTTTTTCCATCTGTTCATTTTTGAAAAAATAATTGACACAGAGTGATAATGAAATAAATGAGAGCAATAATCATTAGTATTGCTAATGTTCGATTGAAGAATGGTTTGAGTCAAGAAATATTAATATCTATGATGCTAAATAACCAAAATCATGCTGCTACAATAAACCGCATTCATGATACAAAAGCTCGTCAAAGTGATCTGATTAACATAGATTTTTTTGAAACGTTGATATCGTATCATCTCCTAATGATTAATCACAGTAGCCTAATATATAATATGAGCATCAATCCTCACACAATAACTAGTGCTAATGATT
>CAZIUS010000141.1:0-2791 GCA_964542385.1 uncultured Candidatus Peribacteria bacterium | reverse complement strand
GTGAACAAAACATTGCGACATTTGTCGGCCACGACTCTTATACGTTACAACAATGAGATGTTGTTATTTATTCAGCTGCAACCAAACATACACCGCAAGTAAAAGATGCACTTATTTTTTTAGAAAAAGACCCATTGGCTCCGACCCCATTTTTGTATGCTGAGTTTTTATGAGAAATATCAAAATATCTCACAACTATTGCCATTACCGGAACTCATTGAAAATCAACAACGACGGGACTTACTGCGGTTTGAGCTATAGAGAATTTCCCACAAACAGCTTTAGCAATTGTTGGTGCTGGAATGGTAAGTTGGGGATGAACAAACTGTCGATACAACCAAGAATACAAAACAATACTCCATTCAATCATGCAACGTATATTATCACGTAAATACACTGATGAAAAAATACCAATGAAAAAACATCTCTTTATTGTGGAAGCGGATGAATTTAATCATCATTTTCTCTCATTGACTCCTGATGTAAGTATTATCACCTCAATGGATCATGATCACGTCGATATCTATCCTACACGTAAAGAATATCTTGCTGCTTTTCAACAATTTTGTATCAATACACATGGACCTGTTTTTACACTTGCATCTATAGCTGAAGAACTAAAAAATAGTGATAATATCCAGATAATTACACCCACCGCGTTTTCATTCAAAACAATGATATGATGACATAATCACAATAACGCATCGCTCGCATTAGCTGCTTTGAATTATATAAACCAATGATCAACTTTAGATTCAGACACGATAAAACAATCAATAGAATCATTTCAATGATTACACAGAAGAGCTGAATTTCTCGGTGTGACGCTTCAAAACGTTCCATTGTATTCAGATTATGGACATCATCCAGATGAAATTAAAAGTACTATAAAAGCATTCCAAGAATCATTTCCATGACGTGAAATTGTTTGTTTTTTCGAAGCACATCAAGCAAGAAGATTACTCAACTTTTGGCATGAATTCGTGGACGCATTTGACAATATACGCTGTTTTGTGGTTCCAGTTTTTACCGCTAGAGAATCATTTGAAGAAATAGCACAATATTGTAACACTCCTGAAGTTCATTCAATTATTGCAAATCTCACTAGTTTTGACGATCTGGGAGAACTGTTTGCAAAAAAAGTTGCCTGAACATACATACCAAATCGAGACGATTTATCCAAGACAATTGAAACAATTTCTGAATGATCAATCATTGCATTTAGTGCTTGAGTATTGGATTGAAAGCTCAGAAAACAACGAAAAACGCACTAACCAAGTAGTGCGTTTTTAATTTATATTTTTGTTTTTGTCTCTACGATTGAATTTTTCTAAATCTTACAACTCCATAGACCATTGATGCAAATACCATTAATGCAATCATAAGATCTGAAGCAGGTCATACTTTTGGAGCAGCTTGAACTGGATCAGCAGGTTTAATAACTTCGTCAACTTTTACTGTTTGTACATGTTCTTGTCAAACTGTATTTCCTCATGCATCGAGTCCATTGAGTTTTAGAAAATATGTTCCAGGTTTTCCTACTGAGAAAACAAATTTACCATCTTTCATCATCGGTGTTCCAATTTTTGTATAAGTAGATTCTGATTGATGTCTCATTTCAATCTGCGCTTTTTCAACTGCAGAAGTAGGAGTCCATGTAAGTTCTACAGAATTATCTTTGTGTGTATAACTAACGTTTTCAAATACTTTTGTGATTTGTGCTTCTGGTGCCGCTACTACAACTTTTTCTTTAGTTGTAAACATTACTTCTTCACTAATCATGCTTGATGGTTCTTTGTTTGCATCGTCTGGATTTACAGGGATTACAGAAACATAGTACAATTTATTTGCTGTAAGATTTTCAAATTTCAACATAACCATTGATCATTCTGTAGTATCTACATCCACAATAACATTTGATACGTTTTTAAGATTATCAAGATTTGCAAGTGGTTTATCAGCATATAAGATTTTATATTTGGTTACTGGTGTTCCTTTGTAGGTAACTTGCGTGGTTGCAATAACCGCTCATGTTTCTGTAACAGTTTTTACTTCTGTTTTAGCAACAGCTGAAAGTGCCCATTCTTCACCATCTGCAGCATCAAGAATTTCGTCAGCAGCATTGTGTTGTTCTTCAGCAGTTTTTTCTGGAACAGCTTGATTATCAAAATCTTGTTCAGGTAAAGCAGAAGGTTGAGTTGCTGTACTTCATTGCAACTCATCTAACAATTTTTCAAGTTCTGCGTCTCATCCTTCTTGTGCATATGTTGACAAGGTAAATCACACACAACAAGTAATCATGAGAAGTGTCATAAATTTTTTCATAGTGTTGGAAAACAATTTAAAAGGATACTATAAGTGTACAAAAAAAACAGAAATATTGCAAATTTTTGATACTATTTATTTATTCCTCAAAACTCCCTTAAATAAAGCATTTACGTAAAATAGTTACAAAACAAGTAAAATTATTATTTGACATAATAAATTTTTTAGATGAATTACAAAGAAAAGATTGAGTTTTTTTATAAAATGAGTATATATGGTTTATTTATTCTTTTAACTATTCTATGAATCACCAAGAAATCGTTTTATGAGCTGAAAAAATTATTCAGCATTTAAAAGAATCATACGCACATCTCCAACTCTGAAGAGCTTCTACATCACTAGTTGAACATATGCAAATTTACGTCCCATCACGATGAACTACCACTGGGTTGAACAGTCTAGCTAACGTATCAATAATGGATTCACAAACGATAAAAATAGAACCATATAGTAAAAACGAACTTAA
>CAZIUS010000140.1:0-2819 GCA_964542385.1 uncultured Candidatus Peribacteria bacterium | reverse complement strand
ACAGTAAATTCAATACGAGGATAATTAGTTGTATTTGGTAGTACATGAATATTTTGAAAACCAAGTTTACGTAACTCTTGAGCAGTTCATTGTGAGACTGTGATAGTTGTTTTTTTGCGATAAAGATTTAAAACAAAGTGATTATATAATCCTCTGAAACATTTTCCTATAAATCAAAACGGCTTAAAGTAGTCTTCCCGTTCAGTTGTTCAGATATGATGAGTAAAAAACACTATTGGCTTATTGCAAACATACAAAGGACTCAGCAACGGTATGCCTCATGCATGATCAATAATAAGATCATACTCCTCTTTTCTTAAGAATAGATACCAAAACCAAAAAGCAAAATAAATCGTATGGATTGAAAACATTCTTTTGATAGTGATTCAGTCGATTTGTTCACTTTTTAATGATCATGAAAATTGTGGTGCTATTTGCGTCACAGCATATCATGCATCGATCAATCATGTCATATACGTATGTATGATTTGTTCTGCTCACCCAGCGCGTGGATGATAGATGTCTTTTCGACTAAGTACTAGAATGGATTTACTTTGCATAGAGTATTGAAAAAGATTAAGAGATGGTGTAACTATTTTTACACTCTATATCATGAAAAAGCTTAAAAATCTTAATATCATGCGTGTCTTGATAATATGCTCAAAGCGTAATAAATAAAACAATTCGTCTGATATTGATTGCAAAAGCATACAAAAGTAGCGCTAATGGCATAAATCCAAAGATTATTCAAAAGAGTAAGTAATAACGAAAATTTGAGA
Organism: uncultured Candidatus Peribacteria bacterium; assembly: GCA_964542385.1. Taxonomy (GTDB): domain Bacteria; phylum Patescibacteriota; class Gracilibacteria; order Absconditabacterales; family Absconditicoccaceae; genus CAYLWY01. The sequence goes on along the minus strand of CAZIUS010000140.1, from coordinate 2,040 downwards.
ATAATCATAAGAGTACTGATTTTGGAGTAATAAATTCATAAAGTAGTTTACTAAGATTATCCCGCTTTTCACTCTTAATACTTTTTTCTAAAGTTTCATTTCATCCCACACAGTTAATAAAAAACTGAGTTTCAAATATTGTAGTCATTTTTGTAGAACCAATAATACCAAATAAAGCAAGAATTCATCATACTATATACATTGTTTCATATCATTGAGCAACAAACTTGATAGTGAATAATAATATTATTAGATTTAAGAGTACTCCATCTAATCATTCATCCAAAAATTTTCAATATTTTGTAATTTTATTATAATTTCTTGCAATATCACCATCGACCATATCAAAAAAACTATTGAAAAATAAGCTTACCAATCACAATAATTGTAAATAATAATTATTCTGATAAAGCAAAAAGAGACTTAATCATCAAAAGAGAATAGATCTTCATATTACAACATAATGTGGTTCTATTCAAATTTTATTGCAGTAGTGAGCAACAATTACTGAAAATTTCCTAAGAAATAAAGAAATTGTAGAATGACTCACTTTTTTTGTTTTTTGAATTCATCATTCTAAATGGTTCATTATATAATTGAATAGTAAAAATTATTATTGAAACATTAGGAGACTTATATCTTCATTACTCAAAACTTCTTGCAATCAAGTAATCGATTGAATTCGTTCGTAGTTTTTAAAATCTCAGCATTTTTTGGTGAATATAATTCATCAAATTCACCAGGTTTTTAATGCAGTAGTGTCTTTGGATACTAAAAATTGTTCTATTGCTTGACTACGTTTGTCGGAACTATTGCTATATAAATTTCAAATTTCGATATTATCAGCAACAATCACGTTGTTTGGAAGAAAAACATCTTTCAGTGAATTTGCAATGACTTTATTAGTCCAATCACATTGATGATAACTATGCCAAGGAAGGTGTATTCGTTGTATTTTTTGTAAATCAGTATTGAGCATATAAGAGCGAGTTTCTTGATATGACTGAGGATAATTCACCATGGTGTATCTTCATTTCATTGCATTCAGCACTCCAGGTGTCCGAGCAAATATTACTAATATAAATACTCATGCATAGAGCCATACGGGAAATCAAAATTGTTTTTTTATTCGAGAGACTGATGTTCACCGTCACAAGGTAATCATTGGAAGCAGTACCATCATATACAAACCGATTCGTTTATGCGGCTCTCTGAAACCACGATATCATGGAAGATAGTCATAAAGCCAATTCGTCACTCGTGCACTACTTGATGAGGCAATTCATATTCACAACAGTAGTGAAAAGAAAAGCAAAACACACAAAAACGTCGCTCATTTTTTGTTCTGTTTTGTATATACTATCATTCAGTAGACTCAAAACAGCAGTAAGATAGCTCACGCAATTCACCACTGTTGATTACTTAAACTTGGTGTATATGCACTGCCATATTTTTCTCACCAAAATCAATATCACAACGCAGCTGTTCATCGCGCTCCTCGGGGTTCATGACTATAGGTTGCAAATTCATTGACGTTTTGATCGGTAAATGTTTCAATAGTAGCAATCGTTTTTGATCATTTGAGTAATAACCAGTTACTATTCAATAAAAGCACTCCAATTCATACAAGACCGATATATCGATATTTTTTTGGTTGAAACAGAAACCACAAAACAAGAAGTAAGACAACCATAAAACTTGCATGAACCATTCACATTATTGCAGTTCATAAACTCAAGGTGATTATTCAAAAATCACGCTTAGTTCGTACTCACCAACGACTTACGATATATAACAATGCCCGTCACAACAACACGATACTCAATCGCACTCATGGTTGTGTTCAATATCTTGCGCTAAAAAATGGATTTGCAACAAAAAGAGTCATACAAATCATGATAACTCGTTGATGAACTGATCCTGAGACATTTTGTAAAAGTTTTTTATTGAGTCGTTTTCATAGAGCATATCATAAACCAAGAGAACACAAAAATATAGTGAAAAGATTAATTTTTGATCACCATAAATATCATAAACTGT
>CAZIUS010000139.1:0-2834 GCA_964542385.1 uncultured Candidatus Peribacteria bacterium | reverse complement strand
AACGATCACTACCAATCTAAAAAACAATATACTCTAAAAGTATATTGTTTTATAGCAAAAAAAGCAAATTTGGTCGGCTCTTACAAAAAATATAATTAAAAGATAGTAGACTCCTCACCAATGGTGATGTAAGGTTTATCAAATCGTTTTAAGAAAATTCAACCGGATACTCATTCACATATTTAGGATAAGAAAGATCAAACAAATGACGAGGATATATTTCTCAATTTGCTTCACATTTTTCTGGATCGATATTCAGTAATCATGATTTTCATAATGCTCTAATCGTCAGTTCACTACAAAATTGTTCAGACTCATCTCAAAAATTTCTTTTAACACCACTTTTTGCATCATATTTTTTTCATACTTGACTAAGAGCATAATCCACTGCAGGTTTTCATCATCACTGAATAATACTATACGTAATTTCTTTGTACTCTTTGAGATACTGAATCAAAGGCATTGTATGTACTCATTTCGCTGATGCGTGAGTAATTTCTAGTGGTTGGGTTTTAGTTATAATTGCACTATGAGTTCGGTCTGATCACGTAATGGTTTGAATAGCTGCTTCTTTCGCATTTCCCATTGCATTTGTAGCGGTTCAAGCAAAATTAATCACATCACCTTCTTTAATTCGTCCACTTTTTGCATGATGATTAAGTAGATCAAGAGTCTTTTCTGGTTCTGTAAAAATGGTTGATTCACACTCAGCATCTTTTCTTCTTGCAATTAACCTTGCATACATATTCTTTTTTCAAATTTCAGATTCTTTTTTACATAACTCTACAAGTCCATCTATATCTTTTTGAGTAAATTTATCCTCCTTTCAATTTCGATCATTCCATTGTGGATTCCATCATTGTTTTGTATTAGTCAACGCTTTTTTTCACATCATGGTAGAAAACAAACCAACAACTCAATCAAATATACCTTTTAGATCTACTTCTTTTACTGCCTTAAGGAACCTTTTTAGTAAAGATCTACCCTCAGGTTCATTATTAAATTGAGTATTTTGCACTTCATGGACAATATTTTGCACTTCAGAAGAAAACTCAGGAAGCACTTCATTTTTTAATTCCACCACATCTTTTTTATTATTAGACAAAAAATTTCATCGATCGTTTATTGCATTATCTTCATGCTTAGAAATAAGATTTGATAGTGGACTATTTTTGCCTTCATTCGCATTTTGATTTACCAATTTATCTATTATAGATGCATGAGGCTTTTGATCCTCATCACTACTCTTTTCTCAAATAGATTCTCACATTATTATGAGCAATAAAATAAAAACAATATACCCCAAAAGTATATTGTTTTATAGTAAAAAATGCAAATTTGGTCGACTCTTACAATAAAAACTGATTAAAAGATAGTAGACTCCTCACCAATGGTGATGTAAGGTTTATTAGATCGTTTTAGTCTATTAATTTATAAAATAAAAAACTGATATACAAAATTGTATATCAGTTTTTTTATAGAGTGAAAAAACTACTTTATTCTAACTTCACTTTCATCCACAATATATAACTTTTTACCTAACTCGAGAGTATCATTATAATAACTATCACCTGGTTCTAGTCTTGGATTATTTCATTCAGCGTTCTCTTAATCAGTTTCTTCATTAGTTTCTTCATCAATGTCTAATCAATTAATTGGATTTCCTTTTTCATCAAATAATTCAAAAAATACATCTTCATTTCAATCACTAAGATTATTAAAAATTTTTCTCTGAGTAGCCTTTCCTCATTTATTGAGTAGCGAATCAGTGGCATTTGGAACAATATGTAAATTGTTCTGCGTTTTTATTTCTTCAGCCTGATCAACTGAAAAAAGTGATTCATCGATGCCCATAATGTATATAATAAGATAAAAACAATAATCTTATAAACAATTTATATTCTTTGTCAATAGTTTTATAGTTTTTATATATGAAAAATACTTTTTCTTAAATTCTTTGTCAAAAAAATAATTTACCTTTTTATCCTTTTTACCCTTTTTACCCTTTTAACTCCTCACTACCCACTCCACCACCTGACCTCTCTTCAAAACTCATTCTGGATCTAGAATAACGACTTCTATATAATTAGATGTCCACCCTTGCCAACCAGAATCAAGTTTTTTCTCAAGCAAGACTGGTCGTTTGATGCCATGATTGCGATGCTCAAATCTAAGTCTGAGTTGTTCAGCGAGTGCGAGCAGTTCGTCCATTCTCGCTCTTTTGATACTCATGTCGAGTTGTCCATCAAGTTTACCTGCAGGAACTGTTTCTCACTTCTGGTGAGGACTAAATGGAAATGCGTGCATCTTGGTGATGTCATATTGTTTTACAGCATCCAGCATGGTTTGAAATTGTTCTGCACTCTCTCATGGAAATCAGACAATCAGATCAGCGCCGATACTAATGAGTTCACGATCTGGTCTCTTCAATGACCTGAGTCACGTCAACACACGATCCAATACTGCACGATCATAATTTCTATTCATACGTTTCAACACAGTATCGTCAAAATGCTGAATAGAGACATGAAAGTGCGGTAAAAAACGAGTGTTTTCCATCAGTTCAAAAAAGCGGTCATCCAAAAACTCTGGTCCCAATGAAGAAATTCTAATACGCGAAATCTGTGTACGTTCCAAAATTGCTTCTAAAAGTTCTGAAAAACGATTTTCCTGTGGTTTTCTTGTATTACTCGCTCCTCGTGATGCGAGATTGACTCATGTTAGCACGATTTCTTGGCCACCAAGTGCGACAAACGCATTGATCTCATCGATAATCTCATCGAGAGGTCTTGTTCTTTGTGATCCTCTTTTATAAATCGTAAGACAAAACGTAC
>CAZIUS010000138.1:0-2837 GCA_964542385.1 uncultured Candidatus Peribacteria bacterium | reverse complement strand
TATATGGTCGGTAATAAAATTAAGTCTTTCCAGTCTTGTTTCATCGGTTGTGTTATCATTTGTTTCTGATCCATTCTCAAAAGATCATATATCCGCATCAAATTTTGTATACAAAGGATATTCTATATTTTTATAAGCCATTTCTTGAAGCGCATAATCACGAGCGTCATTTAATTTACTATATTTACCATATTCATGAGTTCAATAGTTCAATGCTGCAGTTCAAGCTATAATTAATCAAATATTTTTAGCCCGTTTTTTTACTTTTTCGGTGAATTTCTTTCTGGGTAGATAACTTTCAGCAACTTTTATTCATCACTCACCGTGCAATTTAATGCCTGTTGTTCACGCTTCTTTTAAAAGTTCTGTAAACTGTTCATCAGTATACCTTCTAGACGAAACTGCCCAAATATACTCTCACGCTTTTTTTGTCATTTGTTTTCATCATCATACATCGATAGTAATATCTTTTTTTAATTGTGCTCATACTCTAATTCTATCAGGGTTTTTTCATGTTCATTCTTGATAGTGAACTGCATATTCACAACTGTCGATAGGGATACCAAGTGATTCAATTCATTTCATCACAAATTGTTTAGCAGCATTACAACGATATGCATTTTTAATTTGTTCGATCTTTTCTTTTTTATCAGGCTCTGTGGGAGCAGAAAAAAAAGAAAGAAATAAAGGACTTTTCTGAAAATGACTACCAGACGAAAAAGATTTAATGAGTTGTATTAGTTGTTCTCTCGTATATGCTCATGGTGTTCATCAAAACATAACATGAGCTGCATTTGGGACATCTTTCGTAATATTACTTTTTGACCATTCTGTAGGTATACATTCTCAATGAATAGATAAATTGTCCTTATACTCTTTCGTAAATTGTTCAGCAGTATATCATGAAATATCCAATCATATATGTCTAATAAGGGAAACTATATATTTTCTAAACTGTTTAAATTCTCTATTTTCAAGTACCCATTTTCTCAGTTTATTTGCATCACCCAATCATGGTCAATATTCTATGAAAACATTATATTTAGATAAAATTTTTAGTATACTAGAACTAGTGAATAACATTTTTTCTTCCTCAGTAATATATTTACTATAATCACCATCTCCTGGTACTTGAGAAAAATAATATCATCCACACTCTTTTCAAGTAGGATCGTTATTTTTTTTTCGTTTATAAAGAAACAATCAATCTGATTCTTTACTTTTTCAATTTTCTAATACCATATCATCGGTAAATAGTTTTGTACGGTAATCATAAACTTCCTCTCGATCAAGTCAAAATTGCTCAGGAGAATATTTTTTTTCCTGAGTTGTCTGTAATTTTTCAAATGATAATGGAGGTAACTTTGTCATTACTTTTTATTAATAAATTCATGTGATAATACTGCATTATCCCATAATGTAGCAAAAATACTTTGTAAACTATCATATAATTTCTTGCTATAAACAATAAATCAGCTCATCTCGTCTTCACTAAAAAGAACAAAAGCTATTTTTCATGGTCAATATAAATCAATTTCACTCACCATATGAAAGAGATCATTAGACACTATTCTTGTTTCTTTCAATGAATCTTTATCAAGTCAAGCGTAGTAGATATCCATATCATGTTTTCCTACCAAAACTTCAGCAAAAATACCTCAAGCAATTCTACGAGGCAAAAACTCTTTGTACAAATAATCCAATAACTTTGGATCAGAAGAAGAAGTACCCAAAAATGAATGCATTGTTTCATTACTTGTTAACAAATCCTCATACATCTCCTTCACTCCTTCAAACCCTTCAAAATATTGCACTCTCGGTTTGTTTGTATAACTCTGTACCAAAGCCATAAGTTCGGGTACTTTTTGTTCAAATGTTTCATATTGTTGTTTCATTTTTGCGAGTAATCTGGTCGGTTCGATGACCTGAAAATAGGTCGTTCATCATTTATCCAGTGACAAAGCGATTTGCTGACGTTCCAGATCTTTCAAAATTGCATAGGTGGTGACACGTTTGATTCATGTTTTTCTTGCAATCGTGCTTGCAGGAGCACTACCCAACGATAAGGTATTCAAATAGATAAGCGCTTCTTTTTCGCTCATCCCCTGCTCTTGCAACAATGGTAAAAATTGATCGTACATACACTGACAAATAAATAAAACTTTCGACTGTATTGATTATACGTAGTCGTTACAAAAAACGCAATAAGTTGCTTGGATTACGTCACAAAATACTTGACAAAATTTTGTAACAAAATGTATACTTCATCATTCTATCTTGTAAATTACGAGAAAATTGATACAGCAAGATATTCAATTTTTCTTTTTCCATGGATAACCATTCAAAAATTTTAGAATCTTTGGGTCTCAATACTACACAAGCCAAACTCTACCTCGCATGACTGTGATTGTGATCTGCTCCAATTGCAAGAATTGCACAAAAAGCAGGTATCAATAGAGTAACTGCATATGATAGTATGAAATCATTGGTGAGTTCTTGATATTTCCAAGAAGAGAAAAAGTGAACGACCTCATTTTATCAGGCATTGCATCCTGATCTTCTGTATCAAAAACAATGTGAAAAAACAATTTCTCTAGAGCAAATACTGCCCTCTTTACAGCAACTTATTGTGACTGATCCGATCGTTCCACGCATTCAATTTGTTCAATGAATTGAACATTGTAAATCTATGTGTCGTCATCTTCTTGAAACAACAAGCACGCTTGACTGCTTTTTATGAAGTCCTATGACCAATCAAGAAATGATTTCCTTTATTGATGGGGAATTTGAAACAAAAAGAATTAAAAAACAAATTATACAAAGAATAGTGTGATCTT
>CAZIUS010000137.1:0-2904 GCA_964542385.1 uncultured Candidatus Peribacteria bacterium | reverse complement strand
TTCCTTGAGCACCGTGAGATGGTTGATGGATCATGATGCGTGAATGCTTCAATGCACATCTCTTTCATTTTGTACCGCCGACGAGAAAAATAGAACCCATCGATGCAGCCAATCAGACACAAATAGTACGGACGGGACATTTGATTATTTGCATAGTATCAAAAAGAGCCATACCAGAGTATACTTCTCCACCTGGCGTATTGATATATAAGGTAATTTCTTTGTCTGGATCTTGTTTTTCAAGAAATAACATCTGAGCAACGATTGAATTTACCATGTGTGCATGAACTTCTTCACCCACGAAAATAATACGATCTTCAAGGAGTCTAGAATAAATGTCATAGCTTCTTTCACCATTTTTAGTTTTTTCAATTACGAAAGGGATGATAGTCATGAGAAAAAGTTTAAAGGTTAAAGGGTTGAAGGGTTGAATGATTAAATGGTTAAATATTTTTTAACTTTTTAACTTTTCAACCTTTTATCTATTTATTACTCTTACACTATACCGTCTTTACGCAAAATTGCAAAACAAACAGCCATTTAAACAAAAAATCCTCTTGCAATCTTCAAATAATGATTTAAATTATATATAAATTTCAATTTCTTTATCCTTACTCATTACCATGAATCGTCTACTTCTCATTGCATTGTTGAGTATGATGTCTCTTGTTGTGATACACGCACAACTAGTCTATGATCCGCTTACAAATTCATATAAACCCAAAACGACAACATGATCAACAAATACTGCTACTGGAAGCACAACAGCTACTGGAAGCGTAGCAACTACTACCTGATCAACAAGTACAGGACAAACAGTTATTTCTTCGATCCCAAAAACACAAACCTGAACGACATCAGTATCAACATCTCCTTACGTAATACCAAATCCTACACTTTACAAGTGAACTCTGAGCGCAATGCATATCCAACTCGATAAACACACAAAAACAGTAATGGATAAGCTTTATACTCACATGGCAAATCTAGACATTTCAAAAAGCGAATCATTAAAAGAAGCATCTCAACGTCTTAGAATACTTATTTGTCTCTGAATTGTTCCTCCTGACAACAATATTTATGATATGTTACAAAAATCTGCAGACAATTTGCATAAAAGTATAGCGATCGTTTCTACTGATATTCACGGAACCATTGGCGCTTTGGAAGAAAAAATGAATCAATGATTACTTGACACTTTGGTACAACAACTGGAGGTTTCCAGTATGCAAAACAAAGTTGACTCATTTCTTACTGAATATACCAACATCGTGGATCTGTTTTTTGAAGTTTCAATCGGAAAGGTAGAAGATATCGAAAAATTGTTTACCAATCTTAGTGTCGAAGAACAAAAATCACTGACAGCCTATACAAAAAATAATGAAGCGTATAGTTCAGTGATGAAGGCATATGAAAACTTTCTCGGAAAATCGAGTTTTTCAAATATTGTGGCTGCGCCAAATATGCACGAACTTATCAAATTGAACAACGGACTAAAAACATATCGACGTTCAGTTTTACTTAATGAACGACAGAAAAAAATAGGACAATATGCTCCACTTAGAGCAGTAGAATCAGTAAATAGTTTAAAAACATCACTCATTCAAGATTTTTCACTCTTATTCAATGAAAAAACACAATGAGTCCTTTGAAACATATACCCAATTGAAGAAATTCTCTTACTCAACCAACAAATAATGGGTATTCGTACCGCTTATACAGATGAAAATAACTGATTTCAAGATTGTCGTGCTTTTGTAGAAAATCCTACGGTTACCACAACATGACCAGAACTTGAAAAATATATGGAAACATTGCTCACTGATTTGAATAGCGCCGTAAATAAAATTGCTACCAACAACACATTACCAAAAACCAAAGAAGAACTTATTAGTGGATTAAAAAAACAATTAATGAGTGATGGAGAAATTATCGTTGCTGATCTTATCAAAAATTACAAAACAAAAACTCAAGAACTCCTCACCAAAGAGTGATCAGAACTCATGAGCATACCAAATCCTGCAAACTCATTGGCTAAAATTGAAACAAGTGTAAGAACCTATCTTCAAAAGAAATATTTCGATGCACTAGAAAAAGATACACTTGAAGCATTTCAAGAAAAGTTAGGAACTATCAATGCGAAAATTGAAAAGAAGTTAGCATCTGACCAACTCAGTAAAACACAAACAAAACTCATGATTCTCCTCCAAACCATCATCAATGAATTTGTTACTTTATAGCAATGAGACTCGATAAATACCTCAGTACGCTTGAATTTTTCTCTAGAAAACAATCCGCATCATTAATTAGAAAATGATATTTTTCAGTGAACAATGAACTTGTTTTTGATCGTGACTATGAGCTGAACGACGGCGATATACTTGGGCGAGATGGACATAATTTGGAAGTAAAAACTACAGTCACACTCCTGATAAATAAACCAGCATGATATATCAGTAGCGATGAAAATGAGCATGGTTGGCCTAGTTATAAACAGCTCCTCGATGCATATCCATATACCGCGATGGTTCATATTGCGTGAAGACTGGATGTGGATACAGAATGACTGATTCTCGCGACCAGTGACGGACAACTCAATCATCGCATCATCTCTCCAAAACATCATCTTCCAAAAACGTACTTGGTGACCACACGCGATCCTGTTACACTAAAACAACTCGATCGTTTACGCTGATGAGTAATTCTAGACGATGGATATAAGACTTTACCAGCACAAGCATCGGTTCGTGAGGATGGTTTGTTGGAACTTATTTTGACAGAAGGAAAATTTCATCAGGTCAAACGTATGCTCCTGGCGGTAGGCAATGAAGTCACGCATCTGAAGCGCATCGCTATTGGGAGTTGGACATTGGAGCAATTGGGTAGCAATAGATTTATCGAGCT
>CAZIUS010000136.1:2203-2932 GCA_964542385.1 uncultured Candidatus Peribacteria bacterium | reverse complement strand
AAAAATCAAGTTGTGCTTGCAAGACGATCGTTATTTCTGGAATTTCCCGTGGTGGCAACAACGTTCCATCAAAATCAGCAATTTGTAATGTACATCATGCATAATGACCAGCAACTTGTGGTATGACACGAAGTTGTAATTCATCCGTTGGAGTCATTTCCAACACAACATCAAGTTGTTGACACTGTGGATCTGTTCATCAGACAATTAGTATAGGTTGTTGATCACTTGCTAGCAAAGAACGTACGTACTCACTAAGCGTAATAGTAAATGGTGCAGGAGTTACTTGCACTACGGGTGGTAATGGTTGATCAGGAACCAAAGAAATTCGTTGATCTGCATCTCCTCTTTGTCAATCCCCGACCAAAATAAATCATTGACGACTATACCAATTAGCAAGTATTGATGGAATGGTTACATTGTTTATTTCAAGCGATGTGTACGGTAAGCAGTTCACTCATCTCAAAAAGCACTGATGGTTGTTCGACAAAGAGATTATTTTGTAAAAAGAGTTGTCTAAGTGCTGTTAATTGCGAAAAAGATGATGGCAATGTCGTTAAACGATTATTATGTAATGAAACTAATTCCAAGCTTGTTCATGAGTGTGTAATCACCGGAATTGAAGCAATATAGTTGTGTTCAGCTTCAAGAATCAATAAATTTGGTAATTTAAAGAGTCATGCGGGTAATGCAATAAGATTATTGTATCATATAGAAAGTTGTTCGAGA
>CAZIUS010000136.1:1170-2115 GCA_964542385.1 uncultured Candidatus Peribacteria bacterium | reverse complement strand
TTGTTGAATTGATTCTGGTAATGAAGTGAGTGCATTATTTTGTAAATTGAGTTGTTTGAGATACGGCAACCCACTTATTGCGGAAGACAAATCTCCGGCAAGATTATTATTTGGCAATGAAAGTTCTGTAACATGTGCTGAACCAGAAAATGTCGATACGGTCACTCACCACCATGAATCTACATCGGGTGAAGTGGTTCGACTGCCTGAATTTGTTCGTGTATATCATCCATTGGTTAAAAATACTCAAATTAATGCAGTACATTCTGAATAGGGAATAGAAAGATCTTCGTGCAGGCAGATATCTTCACACGTTTCATCCGCAAAAGATGCAGTACTCCAAAACATTGTCCCGCATAAGAGCAGGAAAATAAAGAGAACCTTTTTAACAGCAATAGTCATACCATAAAGAAAAATAAATCCCTATGATATTCTATTCTTTATGCGAAAAAAAGTCAAATTTGTCAATACCTTCTGCTCTTTTTAATTGACTCTATTCATTATTTACATATCTATTGTATTCATCATCACGAATATCATTATAGAGTTTGTGAAGCAATGAAATTGTTTCGTATGGCTCTGCAAATTGTCATTCTATTTTTTCTAGTATGAGAGAAACTTCTTCAGAACGTAATGAATGACTAAACGTTTCGTAATTATCACAAAAATAAGCAAAAAGATCGCTATATGACTGTGTTTTAATGATATCTTGAAGATCATCAAAAATTTCATGAACAGGTGTATAATCATCATACGTTATTCAATATAATAATACTATTTTCTTTGTTACAACACCCATTTCTATAAATAAATCAATCATCGCTAAAGAAAAATCATTGAATTGATTTTTTTGGTCTTGGTAAGCAATATCGTTTGCTATTTGTGCCATTTGACACCATATCCATTTTTTTTGATCATTTGCATCCTCGTAATTTCAGTTATTAA
>CAZIUS010000136.1:430-1003 GCA_964542385.1 uncultured Candidatus Peribacteria bacterium | reverse complement strand
AACGTCATAATTATATTGGTTTTCTAATCATAATTTTGCTCTTGGAATTCAATACTGGTGATGAATAGAAAATCATCAAGCAATTGATCAATCTTCCATAAGACCAATCAATTCTGATTTTGTTAATTTCGTTAAATCGTTTCGATGATTACAAAATCAACTATCTTTATTATTTCACATATATTCCATGAGTGTTGTGTGATCGCAAAAAAATACTATAAATATTTTTTATAGTAATGCAAATATAACACAATAAAAACCTCAACCAAATTTGGTCGAGGCATTTGAGTAAACTAGACACTGCTTTCAGAGATGGTTTACTCTATCCACTCTATTGTTTTCCTATGACAATCTTGTGGATTTGAATAACAATAATAAATAGAGTATCAAGTTCAATATTAAGATTATGATAATCATTTAGCCAAATGGATGAATCGCAGTATTTATTGTCGAAATATTAAATTTATCCATTCGATAATGTAATCTAGGAGCTTGTACGACTCAATTAGGTGTTTTTTGTCAAAATCGGAGAGGAAGATGGTGTGATGAAAGTACTCTAAGACAAGTTCTTCA
>CAZIUS010000136.1:0-415 GCA_964542385.1 uncultured Candidatus Peribacteria bacterium | reverse complement strand
TTGTGATTCTTCGTCCTCATGAATTGTTTTTGATTGCTGAATTCGTTCAAGAGCATCATAATGATTTTCATCAAGATACCATTTGATATGGCATATAATGACTGAATCATATTTTTCGATTTTGGGATCAACCCATAAATGATGGAGAAATTGCTTTGTTTCGCTACATGCTTTCTGGATTGCCTGTTTCAACGTATATCCTGTTCATGCGGCTACGATAATTTTCTTGCCTATTTTGGCTATACATAGAACAACGGGTAAAACACCAAATTCCAAAATATACAGATCTAAATCAGCTGATCATCAAGTCGTTTGCAATATAAGTTGTCTCGTAGCATCAGACGGAATCAAGCGTTTTCATCATTGTTTTGTTAATCGTCGAAGTACAAATGCATCTCTTTCAATAAGCTCCAAC
>CAZIUS010000135.1:2483-2964 GCA_964542385.1 uncultured Candidatus Peribacteria bacterium | reverse complement strand
AGAAGATTGAATTATTGGATCAGATGGAAAAATTAATAAGGTGTAAAAGATATATCGATATTATTCAAACAGAAAAAACGATTTACGGACAAGAGTTTGTTATAGGGGATAAATGTAATAAACACTCGGAATCGAACTATTATATTACTGTCTTAAACTACTTTAATGAATTTTGAGAAGAATCATTGATTGGATTAACTGCAGAATTTGTTACTGAAGTAGAAAAAAAGTATGATGCTTGGTTGAAACGGTTAAAACATTCGCAAAAAAGAAAAAATAAATAATGATTTTATTTAACTCATGTATTATGGATCAATTAAAACAACAGCTCAATGAAATATACGATATAACGAATAATGCTGCTTTTGCAAAAATTGAACACATTATAAGACAAAAATTTGGATGAACAATTTTTGAGTTATTTACTGATCTTGAGCAATTAAGTAATGCAGAGCGTTGAACGCCAGAACAAAAATTATAT
>CAZIUS010000135.1:533-2473 GCA_964542385.1 uncultured Candidatus Peribacteria bacterium | reverse complement strand
CAGATTGGTATTTTAAGTAATACATATTGGCAGCTTTTTGAGAATTATGAAAGATTAAAAGAGAATCAGTTAATATGTGAATTAAATGTGAATTATATTTCTCAGTATCTTCATACGCATTGAGAGGAACCACTGATCTGACTTACACGAGATGTTCATAAAATGTTCAATAATTTGGTTGATTGATCTTCATGAGAAGGTACGGATAATCACGATAACATAGAATAACCAAAGCGTGAGTAGATGATTATTTGAACAAGTATGTGTATGTGGCAAGAGGGGAAAGGAGTCGGTTTTTATTGTTTTTATATCTGCTATGACGTGAATTAAAAAAGAAGAGAGTGAGCTTTTATATAATGCGATAGCTACTCATTCTGAAACCGCATCTGCAAAAGATTTGGTGATTAAAATTTTAGGTAAAGAATTATGTGAGACACTGGAAAATGTACAATGGAAAACGGAAGATGAGGACAGGAGAAAGAATTTAGATGATTTATTATGGCGGATTAAAGGGAAACTTGTTCCTTTTGAGATATGAAGGGTTGATAGATATTTTGATACTCAACCAAATTCTGATTGAAAAAAAGCAATGGTACCTTATCCTGAACTGCAAGAATCATTAAATGAAGAGCAAAAATTACTCTTAAAAAAATGGGTGGTACTCGTGTGAGCTGTGAGAGAGCTACAACATTTATTTCAAAAGCAGAATTTTGATTTACAATGAGAATTGTATCATCATGAACGATTTAGTAGTATGCATATAGATAATATTGAAGAATATGTATTGAGATATTGAGAAATTAAGGAAATTGGTTTGAGTGTAGATATGTGGAGAAAGATTGATCATATTATTGAAGTATGAGTGTTTCAGCATGCGCTGCGCTATATACATTATTGTATTGCTCATTGATATAAATTTAATTATGAGCATTGTATAGATAGGATGTATGATATTTTAATGGTAGAATGAACATTACGTGGCTTGTGATGAATTGATGCATATGATGAAGTAGTTACTTGGCATGTATTGGGACAGAGATATGATTTCCCACAGGAGAATGGATATGACTTTGCTAAACCTCTCCCATTTTGAGATATTCCTGATCTTTGAGAGTTTATAAGACAAAAGGGAATGATTATTGATTGTGATAAGGATATGGAAAAAATAAGAGAGTGGGTTAATAGGTGTGAACAAGAAAATAGTGTACAATGATTAACACGATGTGATCGCTATCATGATCTTTGAGGTTCGTTGCATGTTGTTTCAGCTCAAGCGAAGTATGCTCCGGTTTGAGAGTTTATTCCAGAAACTATTGATTCATTGAGAAAAAAATGTTATTTTTATAGAGCGTTATATGTAAAAAATATATGCGAGCTGAGTGTGTTAAAAAAATGAATAGGTATTGAGTTTCGATGAAGGATTTTTTATATTTCTGATTATATTTATAGATATGGTGAAGAGCCAGAACAGGGTATCACAAAAGCTTGGGTAGATGACTATTTGAAGAAGTATGTGTATGTAGAGAGAGATTAAGAGTGATAAGAATTTTTATTTTTTTATACTTTATGAATTCTATACGATCTGGGAAGTGACGAGATGGAGGAGCAATTGATGCGCTAATAGAAGAAAAATTCTGAAAAGAAGTATGTGCAACTTTGGAATGAATTGAATGGAAAACACAAGATGCACAAAGAAGAGAGGAGTTACAACAACTATTGCAAGATTATAAGTATTGATCTCGTCTTTTTGTAAAAAATGGTTCATTTACTGATAAT
This sequence comes from uncultured Candidatus Peribacteria bacterium, assembly GCA_964542385.1. Classification (GTDB taxonomy): domain Bacteria; phylum Patescibacteriota; class Gracilibacteria; order Absconditabacterales; family Absconditicoccaceae; genus CAYLWY01. The sequence goes on along the minus strand of CAZIUS010000135.1, from coordinate 697 downwards.
GAATTTCAAGAAGCATTTTCTGAAGAAGCATTTTCTGAAGAACAATTAACAATATTAATGGAAGTTAATCACTTTGTAAGAAATCAAAAGAAGTTTTTAATTCATATTTCCTAACCATATGAAACTACTCAAGAGTCTAACTCCATTGAAAAAAATCAAAAATT
>CAZIUS010000135.1:0-523 GCA_964542385.1 uncultured Candidatus Peribacteria bacterium | reverse complement strand
CCAATCGTTCGTGGAATCGATGTTCTTACTATTGATTTTAATTCTGAAAAATGATCTTGCATTGCTCAGGCAACGTTTTTGAACGACACCACGCAGGGTTATAGGAAAATATATTGAGCTTCCCAATCCTAAAATGACTTATGATCAAATGAACGAAGATCAAAGATCACTCGATTTTGCATTACGCCTTCTTTTTTCACCTATCTGATCAGCTGATTATTTTTCTGATTTAATGACAAGGTACTGAAAAAAAATCCCTGAAAAAGAGTCAGATATGTTAAGACAGATGGAGATGTTTATTGAGTGTATGAGGAAGATATATGTTATTAACAACAAAACTTCTATTGATGGATCAAGATTGAGGCCCGATCATGATCAAGGTATGTTGAGGCTTAATGAATGAAGGAGATACGTCCCTATATTAAATTATTTTTATGAATTTTGAGAAGAACCACTGATTTGATTGACTGCTGATTTTGCTGCTGAACTACAAAAGAAATATAAAACATGTCTGAAACGGTTA
>CAZIUS010000134.1:1303-2980 GCA_964542385.1 uncultured Candidatus Peribacteria bacterium | reverse complement strand
TGTTGCTGAGACACTACTACTCCAGTTACTCGTATTCAAAAAACTATCTCTGCTTCTTACGAAATAATAATAGATCTGCCCATTTGTCATCCCACTATAAAATGAGGTCAATCATCCTGTCCATCCACTACTCGTACATCATGCAGTCGTATCTGTCGTATTTCTACAGAACTCATATTGTACTCCTGCCACTCATGCATCCACTACCGCAGCTGCACTCACGGTATTACTCACTCATATCGCATATGTTGTAGGCGTATTCATCACTGGTACCGGTGGTGCCAAATCATCTTGGGTACTAAACACACTCGCACTCCACGCACTCGTGTTTTGAAAGGTATCTCTCGTCCTGACAAAATAATAGTAGATCTGACCATTTGTCAATCCTGTAAACGTCGTGCTGTTCGTTCATCGTCCATTGCTCGTACATCCTGTCGCTGTATTGGTCGTATTTCTACAATACTCATACTGCACGCCTCACACACCACTTGATGGATCACTTACCGTATTTGAACTCACCGTATTTTGTGTCCCTGACGTATACGTCGGTTCTGCTGTCATCGTTGGAATATTTGGCGCTGTGTTATCTTGTATACTATTCACACTTGCACTCCACGCACTCGTGTTTTGAAATGAATCTCTACTTCTTACAAAATAATAGTATAAGGTGTTATTTGCCAGTCCAGTAAACGTCGTTCCTGTTGCACTACTCCGTCCATTACTCGTACATCCTGCACTCGTATTACTCGTGTTTCTACAGAACTCATATTCCATCCCTCATACTCAGACATCCGTCGCTATTGTAGAACTGACCGTATTCGTCGTCCCGGTCGTATGTGATGGTTCTGCTATTATACTTGGCACTGTCGATGCTGCATTATCCTGTGTACTAAACACACTTGGACTACTCCATGCACTGATATTTCATACCGTATCTCTACTCCTCACATAATAATGATAAATCTGATTGTTGGTTAATCATGTAAACGTCCAGTTTGTACTTCACGTAAAAGAATTTATATTTACCGTATAATCTTCCGCCTCTCCATATGAATATTCACCACATGTTGTAGGTGAATTGTAATACCTTGCACTTACACGCATTCTTCTCATTCAAAATGAAACGTTTGAAGGTATCGTAAATCATGCTGATGCACTATTATAAAATGTTGGCATCGACGCTATCTCTTCTCCAGCATCATCAAAATCTCCATCGTTATTAAAATCTATCCATACCTTTGCATTATATGGCCATCATCATTGTATAGTTACTACTATCGTACCTGATTTTCCAGGCTCCATCGTTACCACCGTGCTCGTATAGTCACTTGTCGGTCATGATGCATTATTATTGTTATCTAAACTACCATTACCACTTATTTGTACTCTATTTATACGCATCAAAGCTGGATCAGAGCTCGCACTCACTGCACAATATCCTCATCACCATACACTCGTCGTACATCCTGTACTCGAACTTGTCGTCTGCGCACAGTACTCATACGTATATGCACCTCCATGGCCTGTTAAGAAAACGGTATTACTCGTTCATGCAGTATACGTCGGCTCTGCTACAATACTGATATTTGGAAATGTCTGCGCAAATACCGCAGAGAAATTACTTTGGCTCAGCAATCACCACAACAATCACCCACTGATCAAGACATACAGCAAGCT
>CAZIUS010000134.1:0-1293 GCA_964542385.1 uncultured Candidatus Peribacteria bacterium | reverse complement strand
CGGTTTTGACGTGATGGAAACAGTGAATTTTCTCACAAAATGTGTTGAAAACGACTGAAATAAGTGCTTGTGAAGGTCATAGGAATACAGAAAAATAAATACTATCCAATATCCTAGTATACGACCAATCAAAAAAGAAGTAAACAAATGTCAATAATTTGAGATACTTTGATTTTACAAAAAGTGAAAAATACTTATATACGTTGACATATTTTATTAGTTGGTAATTATCATTTTTTTTGAATTCTGATTTTTGATGTATTTTCAATTGTCAATTGTCAATTCTAATTTTAAAATTCAAAATTCTGAATTCTAATGACTAACAATCTCTTGAAAACACACTAAAGAGTGATATGATGATTGCATTTACCTTTTCTTTTTTTGCTATGAAAAAAATATTTTTGTTTCCTGTGTTGGGAGTATGTTCTCTTTTCCTACTCGCATGATGCTCGAAACAATCAATACCACAAGCTCCTGCTCCACAACCTTCTGAGGCAGCTCAACCGAGTCAACCAACACCTGATGAGCAACCTGTTCCATCAACAGGAACAAACAATACCACAGGAACAAATACTGCATCCAACGGCCCAAATATCCCTGAAAATCAAAAAACAATTAATGGGAAAATTATCCGTCTTGGAACAAATACTGTTGATGTTGAATATATAAATGTAGACAAGGTCCTTACTGGTGAAAATGCTCCGATGAGTCATGCGCAATATACAGCATTATCTGTTGAACAACAACTAGCCTATTCAAACAGAATTACCGAAGTGATGAAAAAAGCACCATCTGATACAATCAAAGTGAATGTTGATCAAAAAACTGAATTCTTCAATATTGTTCTTTGAAAACCAGCAGAATGAACATGAGCATCTCTACCTCCATTGTGACAAGGATCCTTCAATGATCTTAAACAATGAGGACAAATAAATATTATATGAGAACTCCAATGAGAAAATATCAAAGCAATGAAAATCTTTATTCTCCCTGAGATACCAGCTGAGCAATGATAACCACAATCATAAATAATGACCGAGAAAATACTTCATTACCAGTATCTTACTTATTTTAGATTTCTTTTTACACTCATGACTTCAATTCGTTTCATTGCATTACTATGCACTTTTTCAGTTTTATTTGTTGCTGGTTGCCAAAAAAAAGCACCAACACCTCCTGCAAATAATCCTACTCCTCCAGCTAACACACAACCTGCTCCTGAAGCACCTGCAACGACACGTCCTTCAACAACCTCGTTCAATGGAAGAGTTGTTGCAATTGAAAATGGATTAT
>CAZIUS010000133.1:0-2990 GCA_964542385.1 uncultured Candidatus Peribacteria bacterium | reverse complement strand
TGCTCAAAGGCTTTTGGTCAGAGACCTTTGACTTTTTTGAGTTGTGCTTTACTGGTGAATGGACCGTTTTCATCTCTGTACTGAACAATATTTTTGGCAAGCGTGGGAGTGAGTCATGCGATGTATTGCAAGAGTGTATAACTTGCTGAATTGAGGTTTACTCAGACACTATTTACGATATCTTCTACCTTCTCGTCGAGTTTTTGCGCGAGGAGTTTTTGATCGACGTCGTGTTGATACTGTCCGACTCAGATCGCTTTTGGATCGACTTTTGTCAGTTCTGCAAGCGGATCTTGAACTCTATGTGCGATACTGATTGCTCATCTGATCGTGACGTCGAGATCTGGATATTCGTCCTGAGCAAGTTTTGAAGCAGAATAGACTGATGCACCTGCTTCACTCACGACCATATATTGCGTACTAAGTTTGTGTTTTTTTAGCACAGAATCGATAAATATACTTGATTCACGTGATCCTGTTCAGTTTCCTATAACAATAAGGTCGATGGTATGTTCTTTGATGAGTTCAAGGATAGTTTTTTCAGCTCACGCAAGATCGCTTTGTGGTGGTGTCGGATAGATAACCGTTTTTGCGAGAAATTTTCCCGTAGGATCCACGACAGCTAATTTACAACCTGTACGATAAGCAGGATCGAATCCGAGCACGGTTTTTCCTCTGACCGGTGGTGTAAGAAGCAGTTGTTTTAGATTTTCACCAAAGAGCTTGATCGCGGCTTCATCGGCTCGACGTTTTTTCTCAGATCTGAACTCTCTTTCCAACGATGGTAGGAATAATCTTTTCAAACCATCAGTGAGTGCGTCACTCAGATAACTTACTATCTCACTAGGATTTCTGGGTACAAAAAGTGTTTCAGCACTTTTGAGTAACGCAGGTAACGGTCGTTGTAAACCTAGTGAAATCTGTTTTTCTTCCTCAGCTCTCGCGACAGCAAGATAGGCATACGACGGCATCTCAGCAAGTTTTTTGCTGTAGGCACCATAGATTTTATAAACACCGTTTGGATCGAATGTTTTTGTTGGTTTTGTTTCAAGAGTGATGGTTGATGTGTACTGTTTTCTGATCATTTCTCTGTATTCTGGATGATCAGCAAGTTCTTCTGCAATAATATCTTGAGCTCATTGAATTGCTTCTTCAAGCGTTTTTACGGTTGTTTTGGGATCATCTGTTTTTTTGATGTATTCCTTTGCACGAGTCAGAAAATCTGTTTTATTGAGTTGGCACAATTTAAGTAACTCTGCAAGAGGAGTGAGTCATTTCGCTTTGGCGATGCTTGCTTTCGACATTTTCTTTTCTTTGTATGGTCTATACAAATCTTCAACTCTTGCAAGCGTGACCGCATCCATGATTTGTTGTTTGAGTTCATCGGTGAGCAGTCCTTTTTCATCGATCAGACGGATGATATCAAGTTTACGTGCTTCAAGTTGTTTTGTATATGTATAAATATCATGAAAATCACGCAATTGTTCATCAGTTGCGCCTTCGGTAAGTTCTTTACGATACCTAGCAATAAATGGTACCGTATTACCTTCATCAAGTAGGGTAATAATCGTATCGACTATCTTTACGGGAAGTCATGTTTTTTGGGAAATGAGAATAGAAAGTGACATGGGAGAGAGGAGTGAAATAGAGTGAAATAGAGTGAAATGGAGAAGAAATTGAAGGAAATTGAAGGAAATTGAAGTGATACTTTGAAAAGTTAGCGTGATAATTAGAATTGGCAGTTTCGTTCTTTAAAAAATTCTTGTAAATACTGTTCCATAAATGCATGTCTTTTTTCTGCTATTTTTTTTGCTTCTGGAGTGTGCATAAGATCTTTCAGGAGGAGAAGTTTTTCATAAAAATGGTTTATGGCTGTTCCACTTCATAATCTATAATTTTCTCTTGTTATTTCATCTCTTGATAGTTCATTTGGATCATAAATAGCTCTTCATTTTGTTGATCCGTACGCAAAACATCTTGCGATTGCAATTGCTCATACTGCTTCTAATCTATCGGGATCTTCCACAATTTTAAATTCTATAGGAAGTAATAATTCTGGATCTCTTGCTTTACTTTTTCAGTATCCTACATTCTTTGCAATAAAACAAATACTTTCTTTTTGTTGTGTAGAGATGTTAAGAGTAGAGAGAAATTCTTCAAGAATATTTTTTCTTCATTCAAGTTGATGGGATTCAAAAAATTTATCATCAAAATATTCATGGAGTAATGCTCAGTATTGTACCACAATTATGTCTGCATCCTTATATGATTGAGTAATATGGGTAGCAATTGTACAAACTCTTTCTATATGATATCGGTCATGAGCTTGGCATACTCATTGCATGTCATTTTGAACAAATGATTGAACTGATTGTAAGTGATTCATCGGATGGAGAAAAATAAATTTGATTTTATTTTCTTATTTCAGTATAATTGATAGGTTTATATTGTGTATAGTGATGCATCATTCAGAAACAAGATTAATTGAGAAAAGTGATGCAGCATTATTGTTGTTTTTAGATACTATTTGTGCTTCAGTAGAACAGGAATTGTTAAAAGTATTGGAATGAGAACAACCTACCGATTATTTAAATCAGATCAACGATCTGCATGATAAAATTGAAGCAATAAAACAAAGAGAAATAGTTTTTTATACAAAAGTATTAGATAAGGTTGCAGAGTTTGTATGAGAGAAGAAGAATGAGAAAATTACATTGTTTTTTGACCTAGATGAAACGATTATTTATAATACATTAAATGAAAATACTGATACAATAAGACCGATTCTACCTTTACTCTTAGAAACATTGCATACACATTATCCTTTGATTCAATTTGGTATTTGCTCAGGTAAATGACAACCACAAATTGAAAAATTTATGTCTATGCACAAAGAATTATGATTCAAATATTGAGTTTCATCACGCGATGCTTCTTCAACTGCTAAAGATGCTACTTGGTGAAATAACTTGAATGATTGGCAATGGAAA
>CAZIUS010000132.1:2867-3018 GCA_964542385.1 uncultured Candidatus Peribacteria bacterium | reverse complement strand
GCTTCGATACTATCTTCTAATGTCGACCTAAACGCGGAAATCAAATCTGGTGGAAGATCACGAATGAATCAGATCGTATCATTGATCAAAAACTCTTTTCAAGAGCCATCTTCTCTTCCAATCCACACTTTTCAAACACTGGTTCACAACG
>CAZIUS010000132.1:0-2857 GCA_964542385.1 uncultured Candidatus Peribacteria bacterium | reverse complement strand
TCTACCAAAACTCCTTTGTGCGTGAGAGCATTCATAAGCGTTGATTTTCCAGCATTGGTATACCCGACCAAACCAATCGTAGAAAATGAGCTATTTTGTCTTGCTGCTCTATGGGTAGCTCTGACTTGTGCATATTGACGCAAATCTTTTACGATACGCTCTTTGCTTTCTGCAAGATGTCTACGCATACGTTCTGTATTTGTTTCACCCAACCCACGTGATGCTCATGAACCTCATCATCACGTTGATCATTGTCGACTCATATCCATACCCATACCAAAAATACGCGGTCACATATGTTTGATTGCAGCCAGTTCGATCTGCAATCTCGCTTCCATACTCGTCGCATGACGATCAAAAATCTTCAAGATGAGATCTACTCTATCTCGTGCTTGTAAACCATCTTTTCTGAGGTACTCATTGACTTGATAAATTTGACTTGGTTTCATTATATTACCAATAATCAGTATCGTCGCTCAGCGTTCGACCATCATGGTTCTAATTTCTTCTAGTTTTCATTTACCAATATAGTACCTATAATCAGGTTTGGCACGTTGTTGCACTATTTCAGCTACAGTAAGTCATCAATACGTAGAAACCAGCTCTTGGAGTTCTTCCATACGCTGTTCAATAAGAAATTTGTTTGCTACATTGGTAATCACTTCACATAATACTACTTGCGTCATGGAACAGAAAAGGTAAAATTCTTTAACTTTAAACTATTAATTAAATCCTATCTTGTCCGAGAATATGTCTTATTTTCTTTTCTACCGCACCCACATGATGAATATATTGCATTTCAATATTTCCTGATTCTAGTTCTCACTCTGCCAAGAATATTAACGTTCAAATATCAAATAAGCTTTGTATAAATCATTCCTTATACAATGAAATGGTTTTAATCTTATCTGCCGTAATTTTTTCTATCGATCTACTCAATACTCATTTTTGATCATACTTCATAATTTCCTTTGGGGTGACAATGAGGAAATCCATTCTAAAATCGATATATTTTTGCAATGAATGAAGTCAAACAATCAATCACCATAATCAAACTAATCACCAAAACACTCGGACTACGATTTGATTGATAGGCAAAAGCGATGTTTGAATAACGTAAAACCCTATTCACGTAATAATAAGAAATAAGAATATCTGTGGCAGTATTTTTGCATACCAAATCAAACGAGACTTACGAATCAACAACACATATTCTTCACCAAAAAATTGAATCAATTCATTTTTGAGTTTATCAGCATGATTTGTATCAAAATTTGAAAGTAATTTCATCTCTACATACAAAGTAAATCATTTATATTATACGGCATGAGAGTATTATTTCAAGAGCATTGCACAATCGGACTCCATATTACTCAAAGAATTTGTTATAATCATCACGTTTATGTTGCGCATATTTTTCCATATCATATTCATACGATTCTATCAGCATTGCTGTATGATGACCACTGATAACATGCGGTATAATCACATAGTTTATTCAACACGAATACAACTTTTCTGCATCCGTAACATTTCTTGCACTAAATATAGTTACCACATTTTCAAGTGAATCTTTTATCTTATCCACCAATAACATACTTGTTTCAAAATCATGTATAGTAGAAATAATCATTTTTGCCTTTCATAATTGTAACTCTTCCAGCATATCACCATCAGAAGCATCAGCATACTGACAAGGAATATTTTGTTTCATTAATCAATCAATAACTTGTGGATCATAATCAATAATAATAAATTTTTTATGGTTTTTAATAAGCATATTTACTATTCATGCTCATGTTCTATGATTTCAAAACACAACTACATCATATTCTTCAATATTTTGATGAAACTGATCTTCAGTATCATTATTTTTACGTTCAAAAACTCATAAAAATTGTTTTATATGGGTAAAAATAAAGTCAGCATTCGTGAAATAATAACTTGATCCTGCAATGGTAATTAATCCAATTAATGTTACCATCGAAACAATATTTGCATCACTGATATGTCAAATTGAGAGTCATAGACCCATAAGGATAAATGAAAATTCACTAATTTGCGCAACAGTAAATCATACCATCATCCCGTTCTTTTTCTTATATCACAAAAATCACATCAAAACCATGACAATAAATGGATTTCAGATCAGTACAAACAGTGAAAAAATAATTATCGGTATTCGTAACGAATCAATATTACCAAATGAGAGTTGTGATCACAAAAACACAAAGAATACCATAATAAAAAAGTCTCTTAACGGTTTAATTCTACTGCTAATCTCATATCTATATGGCAACGACGCCAAGGTCAATCATGCAATCAATGCTCAAATTTCCAGTGAAAATCAAATGAGTTCCATTCCTGCTGCGAAGATAAGGCATCGTCAAATTGCAAAGATGAGCAAAAATTCTGTTGATTTTGCAATTGATCAAACTAAACGAGGCAGCACATATTTTGTAATAAGATAGGTTACCAACGTTACTCAAATCATCTTTCACACCAAAGTCAGTGTAAACAATCACCAATTCACTTCAGCTCATCATGATGGTAATGAAGAAAGAATCATAAGAATAATCATTGCAATAATATCTTGTACAATAAGCATTCATACTGAAATCTTTCCATATAACTCATCCATTGATCATTTATCACTCAATAGTTTGATAATAATAATCGTGCTACTAAATGCTAAAGCGATTGAAATATACATACTTGTTACGATATCAAATCATAATGCCCACGCAATAAAGAATCAAATAAGTGTCGTAAAGACAACTTGTCCTACTCAAACAACCAACGACGCTTTACCCAAATCTTTCACTAATGCGGGATTGAGTCATAATCAGACCATAAA
>CAZIUS010000131.1:2790-3034 GCA_964542385.1 uncultured Candidatus Peribacteria bacterium | reverse complement strand
TTCTTGGAGTTTTTTGTAGTAGTTACTTCGGTAGGCAAGTGGACCTGTTGCGTACAGTGCCATCAATACCAAAAACATATAATAATCGTTTGGTTCAATACCATTTTTATGAATTTCCAGTGCAGTTTTTCATCCAAGCACATAAAACAACAAACGAGAGGTTCATCCAATCGATTGTAAAAGACGTCTTTGTGGACTCAACACCTCACCAGTAGGATAATCAACGCCAGTTAATACTCATTGC
>CAZIUS010000131.1:2010-2619 GCA_964542385.1 uncultured Candidatus Peribacteria bacterium | reverse complement strand
AGATAAAAAAAACAAACGAACTATAATTATTTTCTTAACAATGAAATAATTTTCAGAATATCTCGTTTTGTTTGTTTTGAAACAACTCATGCATTCATAATATCATCCTTTTTCAAAAATGGATATTTTATAGCAATATACTCTTTAAATTGTTTATCTTGAACAGCTCATCGTCATCAGATAAGTTTTTTCAAAACTACCTCAGTGAGCAATTTTGGAAGACGACGCTTTAAGCCAAGTTCTTTTTCTCTCAATTTTGCGGCTTCAAAATCACGAATATCCAGTTTTCCTAAATAAAAATCTTTATAATCTCATCATTGTGCCATAAATTCTTGATTCATACGTATTCATCTAGAATAAGCAGTATCCTTATGTTGTGCTCAGGGAACATTTTCTGGATATCATCTTTTTCTTCTTAAATATAAGAATTCTGGATTATCATTCAATCACAATCATTTTGCTCTAAGACGCAAATAATCAAGAAAATCTTTTCAAGATAATAATTCTCAAGCCAGTATAGTAGGTAGGCTGACGGTATATCATATTTCTTGAAAGGTTTTTCATGCAAATAATAATTCACCAAGTCTATGTTGAAATCAATCGACTCGT
>CAZIUS010000131.1:0-2000 GCA_964542385.1 uncultured Candidatus Peribacteria bacterium | reverse complement strand
AATAAAATGCGTTTCAATTTCATGAATCATCATTTTTAATACCCATTGTTTCGGTCTAACTGCATATGCATCAGATCAGGGAATTTGTAAATATTCTCTTGAATCAAAAACAGCTGATAATCAATCAACTACAACTACCTTTTTATCAATTTCACACGCACGTAAAAAAGTCTCAAAAATGGTAATATAATCTTCTCTTGTAATAGTTCACTTTATTTGATCAAGAAGATTTTCAAGCATAATCGTATGAGCAAAAAGACTTGTAATAGTTCACTTTATTTGATTAAGAAGATTGTTTTCAGGTTTTTCAGAAAGTGATTTTTGAGTACGTCAAACTCATTCTTTTCACAAACAACATATATCAATATAATTTTTATAGGCTTCAAGTTCTTCAGGTGAGAGTAATTGTTTTTTACATGCAGATTTATATTCTTTTTGTAAAAACGAAACACAATACTCTAATTCCTCAGGTATATCTTTCACTTCTGGTCAAAACAATTGTGCGTCAATTGCTTTAAGTTTTTTAAAAGCATCCTCTTGATTTCGATCTTGAGAATGGAATGATTGTATATCATCCTCAGTTAACAGACCTGTTTTAAATCATTCAAATGGTAGAGCACATACTGTATAGTGTAATAAGTCTTTATAGTAGCGTAAAGCATTGGTATAAACCGAATCAGTAGAATCAGTGTATTGTTGCAAAAATGTTTCTATAAGAGTAAGCAATTCATGCAAACGAACAAAAATCGTTTGGTATGCGTTTTTTATTGTTTCAGTGTTAATTGATGTCTCTTCCAATCATCATACAGTAACAAAAAAAGATTGGTTTATCCATCCAGTTGCAATTTTTTTATATGAATACGTAATTTCATAGATTTCTTCCCATTCTTTTAGATGCAGCTTATTTACTACATCTTCCACAAGCATATCGTTTGAATAATCAATTTTCTCCATAGCAGTATGGTCATTAAAACCATAATATAATAAATATATTAAATTTAAAGTCAATAAAAATATGTCTCTTCTACACATACAAAATATGCCAACGACTACTAACGAGTAGCTCAAGAAAAAAGAATTACTATTAAAAATTATAATTTAATATTGACTTCAAAATGATAATAGTTAAAGATAATGTGTTGTTTTAACTACTATAAATATACAAATGTTTTGAAAATATCGAAAAAAAGTTTTTGGTACAGAAAAAGTAGCTAAAAAGATGAAAAGTTTAGAGGATGTGTTAAACGATATGAAAACAATTAACTCAGAAGATCCAGATGCAAAAAATAAACTACAATGACTTATAAATGAAAATCCTCAACTCAGTAATAACTATGTAGTAAACAATATCATTTCAGATATTCCTTATTTATCATCCTATAAACCGAACCAAGAAGATATTGATAGATATAAAAACAAGGTAAAAAAAGTCAAAGATGCTCTTAGACTATGTATTGTAGATCTACTAGAGCAAAATGATGATATACAAGATATCAATATTGAAAATGATTTAATATTGTCAGAAAAAACAAAAAATACGATTACAATGCTTGATAGAACATTGAAAGCGAAAGATATTTTACAAGAATATTGAGTAAGTTTACCAACATGAGTCATTTTCTACTGACCTCCAGGTGTATGAAAAACAGAGTGTGCTAGATGGCTTTCAAAGAGTAGTGAGTTTCATTTTATCTATATTTCAATGGCAGATATTGTCCATGGAATTGTCTGATCATCAGAAAAAGCGATGACAGATATTTTTCAAAAAGCGAGAAATCAGACGATACAAAGTTCAAAACCAACAATCATTTTTATCGATGAGGCAGATAAACTCCTGTGAAACAGAAAAGAACAGCAACATTCGTTAGTACAACACTTTCTGAGTTTAGTTGATTGATTTTATAAAAACAAATGAATTCTTACCATATTATCGACCAATGCAAAAGAAATGCTCGATAAAGCTGTACTATCCAGAATGGTAGAAAAAGTTGAATTTGTCT
>CAZIUS010000130.1:0-3060 GCA_964542385.1 uncultured Candidatus Peribacteria bacterium | reverse complement strand
CACGGATCCAGAAACTTTACCTCTGACTTTCTGGGATGAACGTTCACATCAACATGCTGAGGATCTATATCGACAAAAATATATGCAAACGGAAACAATCCTGCCGGCATTTGTCTATTGATACTTTGCATGACCGCTTTTTTGATAATTTTATCTTCTACGGGTCTTTTATTCACAAAAAAACGCATCTGCTCTGCCGATGGAAAATGAAGCGACGCATCGCCGATTACTCCAAAAAGCTCTCCATGAGCAAACGGAACAGTAAAAACAGAAAGATGGTTGCGTCGTTCATCTTGGCAAAGATCGATTATTCTTTCCACGATCGTTTCGGTTTGTACTACCTTCCAAATTATTTTCCCTTGATGCCAAACTGTTCGTTCTTTATCCCAATGCAAAATGAGATAATTCAATAATAATTGACGGATATGATACCATTCTGTTGTTCATGATTTCAAAAATTTTTGACGGACCGGTACTGTAGAAAAAAGTTCAGTTATAATAACTGTTGTTCCGTGCTCTTCAGCCATTTGTAATGGTTTGATGAGTATTTGATCTCCTCTTCACAACAACTCATATCCTACTCATGGTGGCATCGTTTTTGTCCTGGTTTGAAGCATACAGGTACTCACCTCTGCGATTGCAGCTAGCGCCTCACCTCTAAAACCATAACTACGCAAATGCTCCAAATCTTGTTCTTCAGCAATTTTTGAGGTAGCGTAACGAGCTATAGAAAGCGGTAAATCATGTTCTTCAATTCCAGTTCCGTTATCTTGCACTTTGATCAGTGTTTTTCCACCATCTTCAATCCATATTTTCATAGTGGTCGCTCAAGCATCCAAGCTATTCTCGACCAACTCTTTGACAATCGACGAAGGACGCTCGACGATTTCTCCGGCTTTCAGTTTATTGATTAGATGTTGCGGTAAGTGACGAATCATGGGAGGGAGGGAAAGAAGGAAATGGAGAAGAAGTCGAAGGAAATCGATAGAAATGAATAGAGAAAATTCACCTAAAGTGAATTTACTCCGTAGAAAATTGCAGTTTGGCTTAATTCGAACTTCCTAAATTCAAATGCAATTTTCTATAATCAATAATGAATAATGAAAAAGATGATAGTTGCAATGGATTGATACATGTCCACATCTCTAAAGATTTGCTTGCAATACTCTCATGCTATTATCCCAAAAAAATTTTTGGGCAATAGTTTCTCAAAACATTTCTACCACACGGTCTTCTAATGCATTAAGATCGCTTATGTGTTGGAGTCACACAAGACATTTTTGTGTAGTAAGTCAATGAAAATCAGTTCATAAAGCCACATGATCGGGACCAATGAGATCGATCACATAAGCAATTTGTTCCAGATATGCATCAACGTGCGTTCATCACACAAAATCCTGGTAAACAGACAATCATACTACTCCACCATTATCTTTCAACGCATAGAGAAATTCATCTTCCACATTTCTCGTATGTGAACAAAAATGTTTTAAATTTGAATGAGAATTCATAATTGGCTTTTTTGCAATACGAATCACGTCCATCATTGATTGATGATTCATATGCGCTGTATCCACAATCATCCCGATATCATGCATCTTCTTGACTATATTTTTTCATAAAGAAGACAGTCATGTTGTAGCTTTACTTGTATTATTTGTCGCTAAATAATTATCAAAATTCCACGTAAAACCAATTGATCTGATTCATTCTCTATACCGCTGTTCAATTTCTTGTTCGGTTACGGCATGATCTACTCATTCGATATGATGGAGAAATGAAAGCCTTTCAAGAACGTCTAAATCTTGTTTATTTCTTATAGTATTGCAATGATACTGCTCTATCAATCTTTCCATTGCATCATATTGATTTTGCATCACTGCACGATCATACGTTATTACTCTTTTTTCAAGATCATGTAGGTCACCAATAAGTTGATATGGTCGATTTGCTGCCCACACAAGTAAGCATTGAATATCTTCGTAATTAATTTTATTTCATGCGTATGTTCAGTGCGTATCGACTACTTTTGATTGATTACCAAATCATTCGCTATTAGACATAAACGATAATATAACATCTTGATGAAGATCAATTTTTTTCATAAAAGTATATGAAATAAAAAAAAATTAGAAATTAATATGAGTAATTTGTGGTAAATCTTTTGTTTTCAATAAACGCTGTGCTCCACGAGCAAACTTTTCGACATCTCATGTACAATAGACACGTGTCGTTCATTTTCAGCAATCTTTTTTTAATTGTTTATCCAAAAGTCTTTTATCCAGTGTAAAAATCGCACTCCTTCATGGATCAATAATTTTTAAACGAGGAAGTTTTTCCCAAAACATTTCTAAAATAATTGGATAATGCGTACATCATAAAATTAGGCAATCCGTTTCAGGCAATATTGATTCTGCATAAAAATCTATATATTTCGCAATTGATTCATAGTCAATTACATCCGACTCAATTAAGGGTACAAATTCTGGAGTAGGAATTGAATACAATACTCATTTACCACCCAATCTTTCATAAATTGTAGGATAGACTCAAAGCGTATGTGTTGCTTGTGTACAAAAAACTGCGATATGATTAAAGTTATATAAAATTATTTCTTTAACTGCTGACTGAGTCACTGCAATCAATCTCTTTTCAATGTCTTCAGCAAACCAGTGATGATAGATACTTGCTACTGCTGTATTACATGCAATTACAACATGATGACATCACGCATGTAACAATCGTTCAATATTTTTCCTCGTCAACAATTGTAAGGTTTTCTCATCCTTATCTCCATATGGCAAATTTTTCGTGTCTGCTAAAAACAAAAAATCTTCATAAGGAAATTGTGCACGAAGGTATTTCACTGTCTGTAATCATCAAAAACCACTATCAAATACTCAAATCATATGAAATTATGAAAAATTAAATTATTTTTTGTATCAATCATTCGACTTGTTCAATTGGTCTTTCCGCTAAAAACTTTCGTTCTTCCATTGGATTAAATCACTGTTGTACATTCCATAAATAATCAAGCTGCGATTCATACAATTGATTTAA
>CAZIUS010000129.1:2683-3083 GCA_964542385.1 uncultured Candidatus Peribacteria bacterium | reverse complement strand
TTTTCATTTCTGTATATTGATTCAAGATGAGGAGGTTTTAACAAGTTGTTTTCATAAGTATTCTATTACAAAATCTTTAGTTTTTGATTCAAATCATGATTCTCTTGTAAAAACATACGGAGGATTTCCGACAATTACATCAAATCCTCCACTCTTCATAATATCAGCAAATTCTTTGTTTCGATCAAACGCTCTGTAACCAGCGACGGCATGATCGTCGATAAGTGAATTGCCACATTTGATATTTGCATCGAGATTGTTCAGTTTTTTGTCTTTTTGTGCAGATTTGAGCCAGAGGGAAAGTTTGGTAATTTCTACTGATTCAGGATTGAGGTCTACTCCATAGATGTTGTTTTGTAGAATAGATTTGTAGATTGTTTCATCATCAAAAATATCGTCT
>CAZIUS010000129.1:0-2673 GCA_964542385.1 uncultured Candidatus Peribacteria bacterium | reverse complement strand
GAAAAGACTTTGGACTATTTTCCCTACTCTGATATTTTCAGCATAGAGATAATCAAATACTTTGACGAGAAATGCTCCCGAACCACAAGCAGGATCCAGGACTTTCACATTTTGGAGGATATGTTGATAGGCACGATACGCGTCTTGTTCTGTTTTATGTCATCACTTTTTTCAAACGTTATTCAGACATGCATTTTCTTGCTCTTCGAGATAGACCATAAGTGAATTTTGGACGATATAGTCTACGATATATTCTGGGGTATAGAAAATTCCGTCCTTTTTACGTTTGGATTCTTTTTTCTCGACAAGCTGATCTGTCTGTACTTCTTGACCGATAAGATCGATTTTGAGCTGTTCGATATCTGAAATACTTTGTTCGAAAATATGTCCGAGTATATTTACTGATAGTTCATCATCAAAATCAAAATTACCAAGATCAATGAATTTTTGACAGATAGTATCGCCAATTTCCAACGCATCCAAAACGGGATCTGGAATAAATAATCACCCATTATATGCTGGAATAGTACCATCAGGACTTCATTTATGAACAAACGCGAAAAATCTTTTCAATAACTCCCAAGGAGTAAATCATGCTTCACGTGCTTTCATAACATTTGCCTTGAGTTTTCCATCTGGTAACAATCACTTATCTTCACAAAAATGGATGAAAATTATACGATCAATAATTTTTTGTGATTTTTCTACTGCTCATTCGACTGAAATAGTATTATTTCTTCTAATATCATTAATCAGTTCAAATCTTAATGTTTTGTAATGTGTATAAAATGATTTACTTATCGTTTCTTGTTTTATACGCACTTCACTGAGCAATTTTTCAGTATGTGAAACTCCCGTACTACTGATCAAATAGGTTTTCTTCAAAAATCCCAATAATGTTCTGAGATGAAAATAGTCATTCTCAGGATTTGCTAATTGTTCGATAGTCCGAATTTCATAATCTTGCTTATTATCCCTGTATAGTCTGATTGTCACAAAATTACTAACAATAAGCCAAGGACAGTCTTGAAATGAAGTTTTATAACCAAATCACTGATCTACATGTGTTTGTCAGCCATAATTTGCTTGTTTTTTATCTAGTAAGGTATCAGATCATTTAAGTTCTACAACAACCTTTACTCATTCGTAGCTATATAAACCCTCTGGAAAAAATCATAATCCAACATCCGCAATCTTTCCTCAGATCGGTGTACTTGCCTTGGGATGTCTATTAATACTTTCATCATATCACAACAACGATCAAAAAAACAAATTATTAAATCTTTGTTCATATCTTGTTTCATCTTTCATAGTTCACTTTTTATAATCTTCAAAAAACTCTTGAACGATTGCAATTTCATTCGAAAGATCAAGTCCTTGAAATAATTGTGCTGTTTGTTTGCGTATCGATTTAGAAAATAGATCTGCCATCCTAAAGAAATCATAAATCAATACTTCACTATAGTTTTTTTATCAGGGTTTGCAATTGTTATATAGAGAACCATAATACTCTTTACATCCTATCCAATACCATCCTACACCCATCGACGATGTGCTTGTATCTGTCTGTTTCTAACTTAACTCATCAGAAATATCTCGTCACGATGAGGAGCATATCTACGGCTTGGTAACGAACGAGTTCTCTAAGGATACATGCTCCTGCACCTGTCTCACCATCATCATCACAGTCTTGAAATACCGTTCCATCTGTTTGGAGTATTCTCCATGCAAAGCTATTGTGCGTTGCTTCTGGATCACAGGCAGCAACAAGACGCTGCACAGCATCTAGATGAAGGAGTGGAAACGCTGAGATTGTATATCTACTTCCTCTATCTTCTATAGCGTTTGACAAAATCAACTCATGCGTGAGTCTACGATAGTCGATAGGAAAGAATCATGGCGAAAGCGTTTGCATAAAAAATATCGAACTAAATTACTCTTTACAATCCTGTAATGCATTTTCCATTTTTCTATCTGGAATGATCCATCCAAGTGCAACAAGAAAAAAACAGATTAATCCTACAAAAGGACTGACAAAGTAAGTCAACAACATGCCTATGATATATACCACAATCGATCACTTTCCTTTTCGATCTTTATCTATTGCTTTACTAAATTTGGAATCAAATCACTCATTGGATTTTAACGATTGAACAATCAAAAAATAACATACTGCACATACAATGAGTAACGCACCATAGACCATGACTGTATTTACAGCGAAATGATTTTCTGCCATCCACGCACTACTAAATGGAATCAAAGACAAAAAGAATAATAACAAACTGTTTGTCCATAATGTAGATGATGATATCTTTTTTATTACTTGAAACATATGATGATGATTGTTTCGATAAATCGTTAAATAAGAAAAGCTCAATAAATACGCCAAGAAAATATATCTCAACGCAAAAAGATCAGATCGATCACTCCCATGAGGAACGTTGAATTCAAGCACCATAATAGTAATAATAATCGCTAAGACAGCGTCAGTATAAGCCAATAAACGTTCTTTAGACATTGAGAAGAAAAAATATATAAAAAAGTCATAAAGCAGAATTTAAAATTTCATATACACTAAAAATCTCTTTATTTCCCCTACCCCTTCACTCTCTTCATAACCCACTTAAACGGAATCAACATCAAATCTCGCGGAAATTCATAGAGCATTAC
>CAZIUS010000128.1:0-3148 GCA_964542385.1 uncultured Candidatus Peribacteria bacterium | reverse complement strand
ATCATAAGCACCATCAGAATTTTTAATCCATAAGCTCATTGCTCAATTTTCAACTCATACAAAGACCGGTTCAAAAGTTCAAAGATTTGTGAGACACAACTCGCTATACAATTTCGCTCATGTTGCTGGATTATTAATGTGTCGCGAGGTATCCTTTGTAAAGTCAACAACTGATCCAGGCATTTTTGATTCAATACTTTTTATCACCTCATCTTTATTTTGTAACCCCAACAAACTATTTACCAAACCGTTATTGCAATATCTGCTGAATTGATTCCTATTCAAAGAGTTGCCAATTCAGCACTTCTATGACTCAAAAGATGTTGCATCATTACATGTGTTGTTCCAGCAACCTGCCCATACTCATTAAGTGCCGAGAGTTTTTCTTTATATTTTACCTGTTCTGCTGGAGTCATACGTGCAAAATTATCTTCTAGTACTTTAACTTGTGCTGGAGACATTTTTCATCAAAACGATTTTTCAAATAATGTTTTCACTCATGCTACACGAGCATTGTTATTCAATAAATCAGATATTTTCGTTGATCATTTTTCTGTTAACTGAGTAGATCGATTTGATGGTGTTATTCACAGACCATGTAATCACGATGATAATAATGTATTGAGGTATTCCAAACTTCATCATTTACGAATTGCACCAAGATTTACCTTTCCTGCATGATCAGTAGAATTCATGAGTTGTTTATATACATCTGGCTTAATTACAAAACCATTCCCTTCTTTATTGGGCTCAATTAAATCGCTCATTTGTTTCAATGTTAATTCTCAAAATATTGCATGAAGCATTTCTTTTTGTCCTACCACATCAGTATTATTCATATCTTTTCCTTTATTCAAAAACCCATGAAGCACTTTCATTCAGATTCCTCATTTTCCACCAAAAAGAAGTGAATAAACATCAGGACCAAACGCAACTCACAAACCGATAGCAATACCGAGACGTTTTGCAGTTTGTCGAAAACCTGTTCATCAAGTTACCGCTTCCCAAATCCAATTTGCACCAAAGTACACAATTGCTGCCTTTGCAGCAAATCATGTAAGACCTCACAAACGATTTGCTGTTGCGTCATCGACAAATGGTATTTGTTTAAATCCTTCCGTTGCAAGATCAGCAAACATCCCGATAGCTCATTTTTGTTGTAAATTATCAGCTACTCTTTCAGGTTTGATAAAATCAGATCGTCACAGCGGAGATGTCGCAAATCATTCTTGGTTTTTAACTTCATTAACAAGTCTGATCATATTTTCTCATACAATATGATTACTTCCATTAAAAAATGGATGTGGATCCCATGATCATTTTCCATCTGCACAATACAATGCACTTAAATTTTGCTGAATAAAAGGAACTCACTCATTTCACAATCACATTTGTTTTGTAATTCATCTTACTGCAGCACGAGAAAAGATTTCATGTTGATGTCATATAGGAATTTTTGATATATCTCTATCTCATTGAGGAACTCAAGTCTCTTTTTCTTTTTCAGACCAATAAAAATCTGCTTGTTGTTGATACTCGTCACGCATAGCAAATAACAAATCATCATCATACTTCAAAGCAGCTTTCAATAATTCTTGTCCTAATGTTTGTGCCTCAACTAGTGTCTTTCATTCACGCTGAAGATTTCATATAACATCAATCTTTCCCGCCATCCAATGTCTAGTTAGATTATATGCCAAATGGGTATTAACATGTGCTTCATCAATTTTATCAGGTGTAGCATTTTGATTATATCCACGCAGTCTAAAATACGTATCGTATGCAGTTTTTGGGTCAAAATCTCATTCAAGATTTCGATTTCCATTCTTATCTAATATCCACATCCCTGTATTCAACGCACCTGGTCATTGAGCAATTGCTGAAGGCTGAACATCACCTGGATAGTAATAGGGCATGTTTTGAAATCATGATTTTGTACTATAGATCATATTTAAATCTACTCAGATCAGTCCTTCTTTATACAGTTTACTTTTTCATAATATTTTCATAATTCTTGGATGAAGATCACCTGTCACACCTCGTTGTGTCATCAAAATTCCCATCGTCTCATAAAAATACCCTGGCGCTCACAAAATATTACCCATAATGTCACGACCTACAAATGATGGCAATGGTTGCATATCAGGAAGTCAACGATTGTTTGCTTGCATACGCTCAATCACTTGTAATCATTGTCTATTATACTCTTCATAATATGCTTGTTCAAACATACATGCAAGGATTTTATCCATATATTTTGCCCTATCCTTTTCATTATCACGTAAATTTTTCATTTTTTTTGCCAATTGACGAAAATCACGAACCGTTCCGAGTTCTTTTTCATTAAGCCAATCATTTAGACCAGTAAGTTCTTTCAATGAATCAGCCCTACTTTGTCCCTCTTTATTTCTATCATTCCACGAAATTTTTTGATACGCAAGCAAATAGTCTTTTTCATTTTGGTTTAATGCATCTCGTGCTGTCCACCATTCTTGTTTTGAAGTATACGCTTTTTCACCAAAAAATCTTTCTTTGAGTGCTTTTGAATTATTTACTCACTCAGGAAGTTTTACTTCACCTTCTTTAAATCATTCTCTTTTTCTCCAATCATATAATTCTGGCGTTACTCTTGGTAAGAGATGATCTTTTTGTTTAACAAATCAACGAATTTGATGAGAAAGAGCATCTATTTCATTTTTTAAATCGGTTTCTTGGTGAATAAGTGCTTCACGTTCTTTTTTTTGTTCTTTAGAATATTTTTTTGTACCATCTTTTTTAATTTCTGCAATATCATCAATTTTTTTGATTTGTTGTTCTAATGTTAATTGTTGAGTTCTTTTTTGTTCCATCAAAATTCTCATTTCGATTTCTTGAATCAAATTCGTAAACACTTGAATGCCTGCATCGAGAATATTTTTGTTTGTAATACTAATTTCTCCAAGTGTTTGTTGTTTTTTTACAACATCATTTTTTGCTGATTCCGCTCTTATTTTCAACTCAGCAAGTACCTTTTCATTGAGATCATCTTTCACTTCTGCACGTAATCCAATATAAATTGTACTCGATTCCTTAATCAACGTTTCTGCTTTTTTATCGTCTGTTTCTAGAGTTTCTGTACCTTTAACTTCCCCTTCCAATTTTGTTAACT
>CAZIUS010000127.1:0-3164 GCA_964542385.1 uncultured Candidatus Peribacteria bacterium | reverse complement strand
CCACCAAAGGTCGATATTTTTTTAATTGATTTTGGTTCCAATCACCAGAAATTTTATTGAGTACTCGTTGTATCATGAGTAAAGTATATATTAAAATAATTTTCTTAACAATCAATGATACGAAAGTTATTAAAAAGTGCAAAACAATTTCTATTTCTGACTATTTCTTCCTTGCTCTTCTTGCAAAAGATGGTCTAATCAGTATTGTGAAATAAGTTTCTATCTTACTTCACCTATGTCGCAAACACCTATTACTATTACTGAAAACGAATCGGGACAAAGACTTGATAGGTTTTTAAGAAAACGATGTCGTGATCAACACGATATTTTATTAAGCGATATTTACGCTTGGATCAGAAAGTGAGCCTGTCGTATCAATTGAAAAAAAGCGAAAGAAAATTATAGACTTGTCACTGGAGATACCCTCTCTCGACATGAATGAAAATCAGAACAGTCTGTTCAGGATCTGCGTGCACCAAAAAAACAAAAAATCAAGAGTTACGATCTCCAAAAAATAAAACAAATGATTGTTTTTGAAGATGATAATCGAATTGTACGAAATAAACCAGCAGGTGTTGTAACGCATCCTGGCAAAGATCATGCAACAGATATGTCCTTACATGACATTATGCAATCATATCTTATGCAAACTGCACAAAAAGCAACATCATCAACGTTTAATCCATCATTTTGTTTTAGACTTGATAAAGATACGTCATGAATCATCATTTCAGCAAAAACCTATGATGCACTCCAATGGCTGAATGAACAAATCAGAGAAAGAAAAGTAAACAAATCGTATCTATGTATCGTCGCAGGCAAAACACCGCAATCATTACGTATGGAATGAACACTACAAAAAGGATATGATCGCGACTTTGGTGTCGCAAAAATGGAAATTACCAAAGGAGAATGAAAAGAATCATTAACGACAGCAAAAACTATTACGCAAATCAATCATAAAACGGTGGGACGACTAAGTTTATTGGATGTTACCTTACATACCTGAAGAATGCATCAAATAAGAATTCATCTCAGCGATGCAGGATATCCAGTAGTTGGTGATTTGATGTATGGAAATCCAGTGGTCAATCGTCTCGCGAAAAAAGAAAAAGTACTTAGACAACTCCTCCACAGCACGACCTATAGTTTTTGGGATCCATTTACGACGAGACAACAATCGTTTACAGCGCCATATCCTGAAGATTTTAGCTATCTCATTGCCTATGCGTAGTAATGAAATAATATCAGCTGCTTTCCACAATATGATGGAAGACAATACCTATGTGAAGATGTCAGTTGCAACATCATTTATTCATGCGGTTATCGTTAACTGTCTTTTTCTTTTCTATTTGTTTAATTATTCTACAGTTTTCTCAAAAAAAACACCTTTATGAGCACTTGTACACGATTATATTGAAGCATTTCAGTTTGATAATTCATTTATTGGACGAATTATAGTCATTGCGTTGATCTTATTTATCGGTTATGAACTTATTCCACCTATAGGTGAAGCAGCTATGATTTATCATCTTGATGAAGCACCAGAAAAAAAAGACGGATTTCGCGCACTTGCAAAATGACTCTATAAGTTTTTTCCAATGTTTGAGTACGGTTTGTCTACATCTCTTTTCAAAGCATCCGTTATTATTCTTGTTTTGGTGAGGCTTGTATTATTGGATCTGCGAGACAATACGCTCATCTTTATCATGATGTGTATTTGGGTGGCGATCTCATTTTTTGTCTCGCTTTTGTTACCATACACCAAAATGTTTATTTGTTTGCAGTGATTACCTTTTTTTGATGCAATGAAAAAAAGTGTCTCGATGAGTATTCAAAACATTTGAATTACTATAAAATTCGTTGTTATTAGTTTTCTGCTTTCCATAAGATTTTTATTTAATATGGCAATAGTTATTTGAATTCCAATTGCACTGGTTAGTTTGGGAGCGTGGTTTGGGTTACAAGATATCGGACGACTAAACTCTGCATTTCTTATTATTTTGATATGATTAATTTTTGTAGCAGCATATATAGAATGAATCATTGAATGATTTTTTACTGCCGCATGGATGAAAATCTATAAAACACTTGAATCAGAAGAAGATTTAATGGACTAGTTTTTTTCAGTATTTTTTCTTATAAAATCTCTTGCACTTTCTCCAAAGAGTCTTATTCAAAAAGAAGAATTATCTTCTTTTAGTTTATTCATCACGGATGGTAATTGATCCAATGCAATGCGATGCTGACGACATGACTTCACAGCAGAACAAAACCCATCAACCAGAATTGTTGACGTGATGATTTTCGGAAAGTATCAAAATCAAAAATCAAAGAGAAGAGATAAGTGTTTTATCTGTAGAGAGTTAAAAGGAAATTTGACAGTATACCTAACTGTTTTTTTGTCATACTATAAAACCAAAAAACCCTAATATAAGATAATTCACCATACTATCTTCTCGTACATGCAAGACCATTCCTTCCACCAATAATCAACAAACACCACAAAATAAGACCAAAAGCATTATTGATTTTCACACCGAAGTGATATTTTTCCAAGCGTTTTGTAAGACCATCCACCACACCACAACACAACACACCACACCACAACAAAAATCATGGAATACCGAGATCCAGTACTATTTGCATATATTGATTTTCTGGGAGATAGACTCACTCATAATGCACTGATGGTCACGCCATGCCCAAGCCATATCCTCGTGGTTGTTGTCGCAAAGCCAGTAATCATTCTTGTAAGGCAGTTCGATGGCCACTTGTTGATCAGCTTTTGATAACAGACAAAGCGATAATTCACACAGCAACCACTATTCCTCATCACAAGAGATATTTTTTGTAGGCAGGAAAATGTAACCAAATCAACAGTGCACTTCCTACTCATGCACCTATCCAAGCACCTCTTGAGATAGTTCGCGCGAGACAAAAAACATACAAAACACCAAGTAATCGTTTTTTTCGACTCTTCACAGTCAAGACTAAATACGTTACGAGTGGCGCGATTCCCGCAAGAAAAAATCCATAATTATTTGGTCAAGAAAACAGTCATTGTAAACGCATCATACCTCATGGTCACGTACGATACCAAATCGGTGGAGCACTTCCCAACACATAATCCCCTACCGGACCATATCACCATCGCACAAAAA
>CAZIUS010000126.1:1950-3249 GCA_964542385.1 uncultured Candidatus Peribacteria bacterium | reverse complement strand
ATCATAAAATCTGATTACCGATCTTGATCTGAACGTCTTCTATCGAAACGTCAGAATTAATGTCTGCAATGCTTACCAAAATGGCTTTGCCACATACGGTGTTGAATGCAAAATACCATGAACAAGAAGCAAATATCGTTATGAATGCAGGTAAAAAAGGGAGTATCGTGGTTGCTACCAATATGGCATGACGTGGAACAGATATCAAACTCGAAGCTGACTTGACGTTAAATATAGCACAAGCATATGCAGCATGGATAGCAAGAAGTATCAATCAAAAACAATCAGTGAGTTTGGTAGTGTACTCTGAACTTGAATTTGATTTACTGGTCGATGCGATGAGCAATGAGTTATGAATTTCAGCAGAACAGATAAGATCTGCAGAAAAAGCGTGAATGAATCATGAATGAGCAGCATTAAAAATTTCATTTAATCGTAACAAAAAAACAAAAGAGGATGCGTTCGCAGAAATTACTTTTTCTGTTGCTGAATCGAAAGAACTCATCGAAAAAGATATTCACTTTTGATTGTTTATTTTGGGTACTGAAAAACATGATAGTAGACGTATAGACAATCAGCTTCGTTGACGTTCTGGTAGACAATGAGATCCGGGTGTTTCTCAATTTTTTGTTGCTATGGACGATGAAATAATGCGTAAAATGTGATGAGATAAAATTCAATCAATTGCGAGAATGATGTTGAGTACTGAAGAGTTAGAATCATTGGCATTTACCCAATCGCAATTTACCAATTCTATTCAAAGAGCACAAAAACAAATGGAGGCGCGACATTTTGGAATTAGAAAACATTTGTTTGAATACGATAGCGTGATTGACAAACAAAGATCAAGAATTTATGCAAAAAGAGATAGTATTACGATTAAAAATGCGGAGTCCTCGGAGGGGGAAGAATGAAAAATGAAAAATGAAGAATGAAAAATGCGAAGCGAAGCGGATTCCAGCTTAGCTGGAAAGAATGAAGATTGAAAAAGTAATGAAGAATGAGTGATTCAACTTACGGTTATTGATGAAATCAAAGAATTTGTCCATGAAGTTGTCGATTCTCTTATCGTCACCTATACATCGACAAATCCATGGATGGTTGATGAATTGCTTGAAGAACTCAGAACAATCAGTGGAGTTGCTTTATTCGCTGATGATATAACGACTATTTCAAATGTTTGAAAACTTAAAGAACGTCTTACCACAATATTTACTGATATTTTAACCACCAAACTTTCGGCAGCAGACGAAGCGATGACGTTAGATATTTGCAAAAGAATATATCTGAGTGTCTTGG
>CAZIUS010000126.1:0-1934 GCA_964542385.1 uncultured Candidatus Peribacteria bacterium | reverse complement strand
AAAAAGTAGGTTTGTATGGATATGCGCAGATGGATCCATTGGTTATGTATAAAAAAGAAGCATTTGAAAAATTTCAAAGATTATTGTTTACGATCAAAAAAGAAACAGTCGCGAATGTGATGAGGTTTGATTTTGCGGGGCAACAATCTGCACAAAATATGGCATTACAACTTGCATCAGAAACAAATGGAGAACTCGATATGGTTGAAATATTAAAAGAAGTAACAAGATGACTTGCAACCAATCCTACGCCAGCAGCTCCAATTTCAGGTGTCAAAAAACCTGTTCAAACGACTGTAGTAGATGGTCAATCAGCTCATGTGGTCGAACAGTGAAACGATGTAGAAGTGATTGAACTTGACGATTCTCCTGCTACTCCCATCATGAATCAATGAAGGAAAGAGTGAAAACTAAGACCAAACGACAAAGTAAATATTCAATACACCGATGGAAACTTTGCCTACGGCGTTAAATGGAAAAAAGTAGAAGCAGATGTTGCAGCTGGTAAAGCTAAAGTGTTGTAATGAATGTTTCATAGTGTGATCCTGAGGTGATAACTGAATGATTTTTGACTTATCTAATTTTTTGACGCTCATCATCGAACTTCGCACAAAGCAATGTACAACAACACCTCACGTATTTTCCAGCTCCTCCGTCGCTGCTTTGTTTGTCGTTTCGATGATATCGCGTTGCATTATATAAGTTTTGCCTACTT
The DNA here is from genome assembly GCA_964542385.1 of uncultured Candidatus Peribacteria bacterium. GTDB lineage: Bacteria > Patescibacteriota > Gracilibacteria > Absconditabacterales > Absconditicoccaceae > CAYLWY01. Next base: position 1,219 of record CAZIUS010000126.1, on the reverse strand, counting down.
TTTTCCCTTTTCAAGGATGAAGCATCAAGGCAAAAAAGTACGGAAAAAGAATTACTTACCCAATAGATCCTTCGGCTATCGCCTCAGGATGATGTATTACTATTATTTATTTTAAACATACAGAACAAGTTGAAATCCCGCTCATAATAGTTACTAACTGTTAACTTTTATCTGTTACCTGTTAACTGAATGTTCGAATCACTGCTTCAAGACGCACGCACCAAATTAGCTACTTGTACCACATTGGATGGGTTACAAGCATTTCATGCTGAATATCTCGGGAAAAATTGACTGGTTAGTGCACAATATAAAACATTGAAAGATCTTGATCCTGAAGCAAAAAAGGCGGCATGACCTGCAATACAAGAGTTACAAAAAGTACTTGAAGAAGCATTTTTCGCACAACAAGAAACGGTAAAAGAAATGTTACGGGAAACAGAAATGGGAGAGACTATTATCGACTGGTCTACACCAATGAATCCAAAACAAGTAGGCAAACTGTCATTGATGAATCAAATGAGAAGACATGTAGAAGACGTGTTTCGTAGTATGTGATTTCATATCGCTTATGGCCATCACATGGTCTCACAACGAGAAAATTTTGAGTCGGTCAATATTCCTGCATCACATCCTGCTACCGAAATGCATGACACATTATATACCAAAGACACTGATCCAGAAGGGAAAAAGTATGTACTCAGAACACACACCTCTGCTCACCAAGTAGAACTTATCAAAAAACTCTGAGTCCCGTGCAAATTCGTTATTCCTGGTAAAGTATACAGAAACGAAAAAATGGATGCTTCACATGATTGTGTCTTCTGGCAGCTAGAATGAGTGGTGCTTGATAAAAACATGAGTGTGTGACATTTCAAATCACTCATGACCACCATTCTTGAATGACTGCTCGAGCAAACATGAGTAGAAATCAGAATGAGACCTGCCTACTTCCCTTTTGTAGAACCATGATTTGAAATCGACGCAAAATTTCAACTCGGCAAAAAAAACGAACGAGTCGAACTCCTCGGCGCTTGAATGATCCATCCCGAAGTCCTTAAAAACGCTTGAGTCGACCCCACCGTCTACTCTGGCTTCGCGTTTGGTATCGGTCTCACGAGATTAATTGCTTTGAAACATTGATTAAAAGATATTAGATTGCTGACAAATGGTGATGTAAGGTTTGTACAGAGTGTGTAAGGGACTATCCTGTATACCAATC
>CAZIUS010000125.1:1720-3268 GCA_964542385.1 uncultured Candidatus Peribacteria bacterium | reverse complement strand
CCTATAATCATTTTTATGCAAAAAAAATAAATACTACCCTATTGATAGGGAAGTGAGAACAATATTATTGATTTATCTCTCTCAGCAAGAGAGAATTTTTTCGAGAAATTGACCTAAATTTACTTATCAGATTTTCATAATACGAATAAACACTTTTTTTGCAATCGAATATAGAAAACCTTAAAATTGTTTGTATTCTCGCTCAATAACACTATTTTGTCTATAATAATTTATTTATTCTATAGTATGCTCACCCTAAACCAATTTAAAACAATTCTGTGAACCATAAACAGTATCGCTATTATCAACGACGGTCAGCTAATTCCAGAACATTTTCACATTACAGAAATAGGGTATGAACAAAAATCGTTTATAGATTGCGGATGAAAAAAACGTGAGGATGCAAATGTTACGTTGCAAGTCTGGGTGGCATGAGATAGAGAACATCGTCTCAGTCCTGAAAAGTTACTTCGTATCATCGACATGAGCAAACAGTTGATTCCATCGGAAGAGTTGCCACTCATTGTCGAATATCAATGAACCACACTTGGGAGATATCATCTCACGCGAAATGAAAGTGCTTTTGTCTTGGAACCGATATTTACCAACTGTCTCGCGCCAGACAAATGCGGTATTTCAATTCGTCAACTACCAATCCAACAAAAAACATCGTGTTGTAGCGGCGGATGATGCTGTTAAAAATAATGTAAACAACCAAAAAACCCTCGCAATCGCGAGGGTTTTGTTTTTGGATATTTACAATTACTGAGCTTGGAGTTCGTTTACTCTGTCACTAAGATCTTCTGAAAGGCTGGTGAGGAAGGTAAATAATTCTGTCGTTTCATCGATTGTTGCGATTTTTTCGTCAAGTTTGGTGATAAGATTGGTGTAGGTAGTTACTAATTGGTCTGGTGTTTTCTTTCCTTCAAATTTAGTCAAAACGTTGTCTAATTTTCCAAATACGACACGCATTTTCCCTTTCATATTGTCTCTTCTTTCTTTTCTTTTTGCTTTCCATTCATCTTTCTTGTTTTTCCATTCTGTTTTAATTTCTTCTTTTTTTGCTACCCAACTATCACGTGCTGCTTTCATTTCTTCTTTCATAGCATCAAAATCGTCTTGGAGATCGGTAGGGAGAAGCGCTTTAATTTTTGCATGTAATTCAGTATGCAGAGCATCCATAGATGCTTTTTTCTCGTCTAGTGATTTGGTCGAATCAGCTTTGATTGCATCAAATTGAGGTGCATATGCTTTGTGTAAAGCTTCAATAGCATCTTTTGTACTACTATCAAGTTGATCATAGAGTGCTTTGTGTAAACCTCCTTTGTCGTCTTTCCAGTCATCATGTGCTGATTTCATTTTGTCTTTCATTTCTTTTTTCATTTCTTTTTTCATTTCTTTTCTTTTTCATCATTTGTCGTCATTCATATCATCATCATTCATGTCATCATCAGAGTCATCATTATCGTCGTTCATGTCATGTGTTTCAGAACTATCATCATCATCGTCTATTCAATCATTTGATGCGTAGGTAACATTTGTTACTGA
>CAZIUS010000125.1:0-1710 GCA_964542385.1 uncultured Candidatus Peribacteria bacterium | reverse complement strand
TTTGGTCGAATCAGCTTTGATTGCATCAAATTGAGGTGCATATGCTTTGTGTAATGCTTCTATAGCATCTTTTGTCGTACTATCAAGTTGATCAAAAAGTTGTTTGTGTAATCCACCTTTATCATCTTTCCAGTCATCATGAGCAGATTTTTTTTCATTCTTCATTTCTTTTTTCATTTTTTTTCTTTCTCATCATTTGTCGTCATTCATATCATCATTGTCATCATTCATGTCATCATCAGAGTCATCATTATCGTCGTTCATGTCGTGTGTTTCTGAACTATCATCATCGTCGATTCAATCGTTTGATGCGTACGTAACATTTGTTACTGATGCAGTAGTGAGTGCAGCTGCAAGAATTCATGCAGTAAGAAAAAGTTTTTTGTTCATAGGAGTGAAAAATATAAAAGAATGAAGAGTATACTGATTGCATATGGATAGTGCAAATCTCTTCTTACAATGGTATTCGTAAAAAAAATAATTTTACGTAAACAAAGTTAGCGAATAATAGAGACAGAACTTTAATTAACCTTAAATTTTTCACAAAACAAATGTTCACTTTCTCTTGCATTTAGATTTAAAACAAATAAAAACATTTGTTCTTTTTAGTTTATTTGTTTACGTATGGGTAGAAATTCACTGTTTCCTTTGTATCTTTCGCGTTTTCAACAATTTTATTTGAAATATCGTACCATTCCAGTGATGCAAGAGTGTGCTGAAATTTTATGATTAGCATCGAAAGCATCTGTTTTTGCTTTTTATCAACAGATGATTGATGAATGATTTTTGTCAAAAAAAGAGTGAAGGTATTACCCTTGAGCCAGACTCACGACTATTCCACTTTTTGCTTCAGTACAAGCGGGAAATCCTACCGATGCAAGTGATGAGAAGATTGATGATATTGATCTTGATGCCTACTTGATCGATGATCCTCGTGAGACGATTTTCGTCACGGTAAAAGGGGAAAGTATGATCGAAGCAGGGATTCATGAATGAGATGTTTTGGTCGTGGATAAACAAAAAAAGCCTCGTGAATGAGACATTGTCGTAGCGGTAGTGGATGGTTAGTTTACGGTAAAATATTTACGTCATGACGCGATGAAAAAACGAGTACTCGATCCTGCAAACAAAAACTTTTCAAGAATCATCCCAGAACATTCATTGGAATTGTGTGGAGTAGTGACTGGTTCGTTTAGGAAGTATTAGTAGTTATACTGTTACTCATTGTGAATAATAACGGTACTGTGCATCAATAATATTTTCATAGTCAATTTTTGATTTTCATTCTTTTTTTGCAGACTCCATTGCATATACTTGCATTTCTCTTGCTTGATTTCTAAATGATGCTCTGATTTTTGATCGCGAATTATTTTTGTGATAGAGTCATAAATTGTATTTTGTATATGCTTCTCATAACTCTTTTGCATTCGTTGCTTCAAAAATACCACATTTTTTTGCATAACCATAACAGGCGATTAGTTGTTGATATGTATTAGTTTTATTCCATGCTGGTGCTTTTTGTGATCCCATCACTTCTTTCCAACCATCTTCTCGTGCTCATCTTCACACTTGTCCAATAGGTGTATAATTTCTTCTTTTTTTTGAAAAGGTTGGATTTTCATTATAAATTATTCATGCAAGACGTTGACTATCTTGTTCACTGAGGGAAAAATCTTTTAAAAGTACTCAATATTCTTTTTCGATTGATTT
>CAZIUS010000124.1:0-3309 GCA_964542385.1 uncultured Candidatus Peribacteria bacterium | reverse complement strand
CAGTCTCTGATACGGATGGATGATTAAAGAAGTAATGAATCGTATCTGATTACATGCTGAAAATACAATACTCTCAGGTACTGATGAGTGAGCTGTAAAAAAGATTGTTGCAGCGTGTAAAGATCTTGGAGTAAATCACCTCACCAGTATCAAAACAAGAGATTATACAAAACCTAATTCTGTGAGTAAAATAGAAGTCTACGGTGATTGTAACGACAAAGATGTACTCTTATATGACGATATTTTGGATACTGGATGAACGCTCATAACTTGTCTCAAAGAAATTTGGAACAAAAGAGGCAAACCTCGCAGCGTCAATCTCCTTATCAGTCACTGACTATTCAATGGCGACAGTCTCCAACAATTGCTCGAAGCACACAAAGCATGATTATTCACGAAATTGTATATTACCAACTCAGTACTCAGAACACAACTTGAAACGTTCTTCGAAGAAAACAACTACCCTTCATTCATAGAAACTATTGATCTCAGTACCATCTTTGCTCATACCATCGCATCAATAGCACAAGAAAAAGATATTAATTATAATAACAATACTCCTATTTTCTAATTTATAATAATGAAAAAACACAACCATTGACTCATTATAGGAAAGTTTATGCCATTTCATTTATGACATAAAGCACTTATAGATTTCTGATTGGCTCACTGCTGTGAACTTACTGTGGCGGTATGTTCACGTCCTGAAGAGCCGATCTCAGGTAATCTAAGATATAATCGAGTAAAAGATACTTATCAAAATATACCTCAAGTCACTGTGGTCCATATTACAGAAGACTTGCCATCCAGTAGTGAATCATCAAGAGAAATATCTCAAATTCGATCTACCTATTTAAAAAAACGTTTTCCAAAAACTGATGTGATTTTCAGTTCAGAACTGTATGGCGACTATGTAGCAGAATATATGGGAATTACGCACTGTCTTTTTGATCTCGAAAGAACTATGTACCCTATCTCTTGAACGTTGATAAGAAACGAACCATTTCTGTATCGAAATTATATCAGCCCGCAAGCACAACCTTTTTACGTAAAAAAAGTCATCCTTCTTTGATCAGAATCAACTGGAAAATCAACAATGACCAGAATTCTGGCTGAAACATTCAATACTGTCTATGTACCAGAAATGGCAAGAATGATTGTTTCTCACACTGACAGTGTTGTTTATGATAATTTGCATACGATATTAACGCTTCAGGCACAAGAAATCACCTATAAACAAGCTCATGCGACACAATTACTATTTGTGGATACTGATTTTCATATCACTCAGTCATACGCCCAATTTCTTTTTCACAAGTCACTTTCTGTGCCAAAAACAATACAACAGGTAAGTCATTGAGATCTGTATTTATATCTTTCAACAGAGTGTCCATACATTCAAGATGGCACCAGAATTGATATCGAAAGAAGAAAAATGCTCGATACAAACCACAAGAAAATATTACAAAAAGCTGGTATACGTTTCCATACTATTTCTTGATCAAGTCGAAAAAGTCGTTTTGAGCAAGCAAAAAAAATAGTGACAAATAATTTTTAATTCATCATAAACACCATGGATACACTATTACATTATTTCTCCATCAATACTGTTTTTGTCACAATAGGAACATATGAGATGAGTTATCTTGAATTTTTCTGAACAATAAGCAATATTATTTGCGTCTATCTTGCATCCAGAAATAACATTTGGAATCGACCGATTTGACTGATTTGAGTTATTTTATATATCTTCTTATTTTATCAAATACAACTCTATGCTGATCTTGGAGAACAATTTTATTTCTTTATCACAGGAATATATGGTCGATACGCTTGGTCAGTGTATTGAAAACAACAAAACAATAAGAGCGATATTTGATTATTAACTGCACAATATCGATGGTTGTATAGTATTGGTATCGGAATATGCACAGCATTGCTCATTTGGATAATAGCTCATCTCAATGTTCGATTCCCAAAACTTTTTGCTGAACCTGCAAGTTATGTCATTTTAGACTCATTTACGACAATTCTCAGTTTTGCAGCAACGATACTCATGATTCGTAAAAAAGTCGAATGTTGGATACTACGAATAATTGTTGATATTATAGGAATTTATCTTTATTATGTAAAAGGTGTTCAATTTATCGCACTCGAGTATGTTCTTTTCTTATGTTTAGCAATAAACGGTCTGCTTCAACGACAAAAAAATGCAAAAAAAACAAGCGATTTGTCTACTCTATAGATTTTTATTCATTTTTTCTTTCAATGTCACTCTATAAAAAACTTGAATGAGCAGTACGATGATGAGCACTCGGTGATGCATTGTGATTGCCAGTTGAAATCAAAACCTATCAAGAAATCAAAGAACAGTTTGGCAGTATTGATGGGTTTGAAAGTCTCAAACACAATACCTTTGCATCCAAAGCATCAAAAGAGTGAGAATTTCCTGGTGATATTAATGATTTCTGATATATTTCTGATGACACAATTCTTACTCTAGCATGATTACAATCATTAATCAATAAAGGAAAAATCGACATCATTGATTTATTTAATGAGCATAATGCATTTGTCAAAAAATTTTGAAAACGATGATTTGGAAAGTGAACACTTGCAGCATTAGCAAAAATCGAACAAGGAACTCCTCCAGAACAAGCATGATCAGCAAGTCGATGAAATGGTGTTATGATGAAACAACTCCCCTACGCATTTCACTTTGTTACGGAAAATACCTCGCCCGAAGAAATGGATGAAACAATAATGACCATTGCGCGCTGTACACACACTAGTCCAATAGGAGTTCTCACCGCTATCATCCACAATCGTTTATTGGTCCATTTGTTCAAACAAGACCCAAAAACACCGATCGACCGAGATGCACTGCTTTCTGAATATCTTACTCTTGCAGAACAATACGAGCAACAACCTTGGTATAAGATGGAAGATGAAGATAATCGATATGTTTCAGATATTATCAAAGAGTTGATTAAACAACGAGAGCTTATAAAAATCGGTCATCACTATGATCACGAAATGATTTTGGATACCTATACCGTCAATGGATCAAAACCATGAGCAAAACGATGATTTCATGCTGGGAGCACACTGGGTTATACACGAAGCATTTTTCTCCAAAATCCAAATCGAGAAGGTCTGCTTGATGGTATTGCTATCGGTCAAGACACCGATTCTCAAGCTGCTATCATCGGTAACATGATCGGCGCTTATAAAGGTGAATTTTATGATAAAAATCTCATTCAATCCTTGAAGAGCAAAGAAGAAATCGCTCGTGTGTTACAACAAATT
>CAZIUS010000123.1:1301-3381 GCA_964542385.1 uncultured Candidatus Peribacteria bacterium | reverse complement strand
ATCTTTGTAATGCTTGAGCAAGGAGATGTGCAAGCGAGTGGCGTTGCGTACTAAGAGGAAATGATTGCGCTTCCATAGATTTTTGGAGAATAAATGTGTCATTCATACCTATTTTGTACGCAGTTGCAAGAAAATTGTACAAAAGTATGGATATTTCTTCGCAGTTTCGTATAGTCTTTTGATTTTGTTTTTTGTAAGCGTATGAAATTTCATTGTGTAATATTTGGTTGTCAGATGAACTATAGTGATGCGGCTCGTATCAAAGCTGTTTTGACCAACTGTGGTCGGAAACATGTCGATGAAAGAGATGATGCAGATGTGGTGGTAATTGATACGTGTAGTGTGCGTCAAAAATCTGAAGATAAGGTGTGGGGATTGCTCACACAGATTCGTCCAGACCAGAAAATTCGATGTACTGGCTGTATGATAGGACATAATTTAAACTTACAAAAAGCAAAAGCAACGACTAGTAAAAAATGGACGACGGGGAATTTTCTCTGAAATGTTGAAAGCAATGAACCAACGATTGTTTGACTTGAACCGCTTAGTGATGAGGTGCGTAAGACGTTGAGTCCTTCTGATGAAATACTGTATGTGAATCACAGTTTTGATCCTTTACGAAGGACGATGCGAGAATCATTTCCAAATACTGAACTCTTTTTCCGTATCAACGATCTTGGATTTTTGCCTTTCGTGATGCGTAAATTAGGATATGAAGTCAACCCAGATATAGACGTGGTCAATGAATATACGTGAATCATCCCACACAACGCGAATATGCTTTTTGCTGAAGCTACCCAGACAGCCTATGTTCCGATTAGTACGGGTTGTTCACAGTTTTGTGCGTATTGTATCGTACCGTATGCGAGAGGGTTGGAAAAAAATAGAGACAAAGAGGAAGTAATGAAAGAGGTAGAAGCACAAATCGCGAATGGCGCTTCTGAAATCGTCTTGCTTGGACAAATTGTTAATAAACATCCAGATTTTGATGAAATTGTGCGTAGGACGTGTGAAACACCTGGCGCAAAACGAGTGAGATATACCTCGCCGTATCCGACGTTCTATTCTGATACGTTGTTGCAGTTGCATGAAACCAAAGAGAATCTCTGTCCGCATATCCATATGCCAATGCAATCTGGTTCGACCAAAGTACTGAAAAAGATGTTTAGAGGATACACCGCAGAGCAATTCAAAGAGTTCGTCGACAAAATTCGTGCATTATCCAGACCAATAAGCATCACCTCAGATGTGATTGTCTGATTTTGTACAGAAAACGAAGAGGACTTTCAAGAAACGATCGATGTTGTTCGTTATGCAAAATTTGATCTCATCTATATGGGTATCTATTCACCAAGACCTGGAACAATCGCTGACAGAAAGTTTGAAGACGACGTTCCAAAAGCAATCAAAAAAGAACGTCGACATCGTTTGAACGAGGTGTTGAAAGAGGTCTCTGCAGAAAATAATCAAGCAGAAATTGGTACGACAAAAACGGTGATGATTAGAGAGATTACGGACAGTAAGATAATTGGGTACAGTGAAAATATGAAGCAAGTGATTGTGGACAATTGACAATTGATGATTGACAATGGACAATTACAAACAGGGCAGTATGTGCGTGTGAAGATTACGGACGTGAAAAGCTTTTCGTTGTATGGAGAAATGGTGGGTAGAATTTTGCTTATTTAATATTGACTTTATATGATTTATGTTTAAAAACTTTATGTGATTTTTTATATTTTTTGTTAATATGTCTAAAATTATGCTAAATAAAATTTTGTCTTTAGGTTGAGACATTAATGATTGTGTTGATAATTATGATATTCAGTGAGTTGTAAGTAAAATGAAATTAAAAATAAAACTTTCTGAAATATTAAAAATTAGGGAGATTGCAGAATTTGAACATGCACAGAGGAATCTGAAAATAGATAATCTCTATTCTTATTTGCAAAATAATTATTGAGACGATGAGTTTATAAAAAAATTTGAGAATAGAACATTATTAAAAGATGAGTTCGAGCTACTATGTACAGATTATAACATAAATCAAGAATATCTTAATAATGGAAAATTGATAAAT
>CAZIUS010000123.1:0-1291 GCA_964542385.1 uncultured Candidatus Peribacteria bacterium | reverse complement strand
AGCAATTCGTACAACCAGTGTTTAATGGTAATCAGATGTATTATGGCCTTGTATAAGTTTATTTAAACATCTCTAAAATATTAATTATAACTAAATCATTTTAATGATTGTGTTTTTTTGTTACATTGCTTTAGATTGTTTTCTCAATTCAATTCCTTATAGAAAGGTATTTATATTTTCTCCACTCATGGAAAAACTTATCATTATCTGATCATGACCTGCAGGTCATACAGCTGCAATATATGCGGGAAGAGCGTTACTTGAACCACTTATGTTTGAAGGATTTATGGCAAATGGATTTGCTGCGTGAGGACAACTTACGACGACGACTGATGTTGAAAACTTTCCGGGCTTTCCGGATGGGATTATGGGACCTGAACTTATGGAGCGCATGAGAGCGCAGTCTTTGCATTCTGGATGTCGTATTGAAACAAAAACGGTAGATAGTGTCAATCTTGATAGTGATGGGACGAGAGGATATCACGAAGTAGTTCTTGGTTCAACGACCTATCAAACCAAAACGCTAATTATTTCGACAGGAGCGAGCGCAAAACGTCTCTGACTTTCAGGAGAAGAAACCTACCGACAAAATGGAGTGAGCGCGTGTGCTGTCTGTGATGGAGCACTACCTATGTTCCGCAATAAACCATTGATTGTGATCGGTGGATGAGATGCAGCAGTAGAAGAAGCGGTTTACCTCACTAAATTTGCCAGCAAAGTAACGATGTTGATCAGAAGTGATGTGTTGAAAGCATCAAAAGCAATGCAACAAAGAGCATTTGCAAACGAAAAGATTGAAATTCTTCGAAATACCCAATGAGTTGAAATTCTTGGTGATGGACGTTTTATGAGTGGATTGCGCGTCATCAATAATCAAACACAAGAAACGACTGATCTCGAAGCGTGAGGATTGTTTTACGCAATCGGTCATGAACCAGCGACCAAATTCTTGAATGGGCAACTAGAACTCGATGCAGCAGGCTATATCATTACCAAAGGACATATGTCTACGGCTACTTCTGTGCCTGGCGTTTTCGCTGCATGAGACGTTCAAGACCACGTTTACCGTCAAGCAATAACTTCTGCGTGAACGGGATGTATGGCTGCTTTGGAAGCGGAGAGATGGTTGGAGGAGCATAAGTAGGTTTAAATGTTGGATTATCATTCCCCATATTTTTTTACTTCAAGAATTTAAATATGACTTTAATACATAAGATTTCTTTGTTTGTATTTATATTATTACTTGGATTATTAACATTGTTTGTTTGGCAAATTGGATTAGTATTTATTT
>CAZIUS010000122.1:515-3382 GCA_964542385.1 uncultured Candidatus Peribacteria bacterium | reverse complement strand
TCTGAACCAAAAGTTGGAGAAACCTTCACGACGCGTATGGAAGCGAAAGATGGTAGTTTTGGATTTGATATGACAGGACAGTATACTGTTGTCGAACCAATGCAACGTTTTTCTTATACGATGGGTGAGATGAAAGAGTATTTTCTTGATGCAGGACGTGTCGTTGATGTCTTATTTCAAGAAGACGGATCGTGTGGGTGTGTGACGGTGACAGAAACCTTTGACGCAGAAGAAATTCATGATCTCGAAATGCAAAAAGCAGGACGACAGGCAATCTTGGAAAATTTCAAGAAGCATGTGGAGGGTAGTGTAGAGTAACGATTTTTTGCAAAACAATCTATTTTATTAATATATATAGTATGACTTTTTTTCGTTCTGAAAAAACGCAGACGCATATTTTTCATCTTTTGTTGGGGAATTCACTTGTTTCAGGGATAATCAATGCGTTTGCTTGGTTCGCTTTGACGTATCGAGTGTTTTTGGAAACCAAATCGATTATTGCAACCTCACTGATTGCATGAATCTTTGCCGTGAGTAATGCTCTTTCTGCTGCATATTTTGGTAATATCGTTGATCATAATAAAAAACAAACAGTTATGTTATGGTCGAGTGGTACGTCACTCGTATTTTATATACTGTCTTGTTTTATCTATTATTTTGCACCATTAGGTGCATTGTCTGATGCATCCTCAGTATGGTTGTGGTGATTTATTATTACTATTATGTTCTGATCGGTGACGGGGAATTTGCGTTCTATCGCATTGGCTACGACTGTTTCTTTGTTGATTCCAGAAGAAGAACACGCACAAGCAAATGGGAAAATTGGTATGGTCAATGGTATTGCATTCACGCTTACATCGATCGCAAGTGGATTGGTGATTGGATTTTTGGGTATGGATCGAGCGTTGCTTATTCTCGTAGTAGGATGTATTCTTGTTTTAGCTCATCTGTCGACTTTTACGGTTCCTGAAACACTTGTCGTCAATCATGATGAACCTGTTTCCAAAAAGCTCGACCTCAGAACGACCCTGCGTACTGTTCAATGAATACCGTGACTCTTGGCTCTTATTTTCTTTACGACATTCAATAACTTTCTGTGAGGTGTCTTTATGGCGTTGATGGATGCGTATTGATTGATGTTGGTTTCGGTGCAGACGCGGTGAGTTTTGTGGTGAGTGTTGAGTCTTGCATTTATTGTATGAGGATTGTTGATCTCGAAATATGGTCTGTGAAAAAATCCGCTCAAGACATTATTTATGATTAATATCATCACGTGGACGGTATGTATCTTCTTTACGATACAAGCATCGATTGTCTTGATGGCGGTAGGTATGTTGATCTGGCTTATTTGTGCTCCATTTGTGGAAGCAGCAGAAAGTACGGTCATTCAAAAAGTAGTGCCATACGAACAGCAGTGAAGAGTATTTGGATTTGCTCAGAGTGTCGAATCTGCAGCTTCACCGCTCACGACGTTCATGATTGGTCCGATTACGCAATTGTATTTCATCCCGTTGATGACGACAGGACTTGGTGCACAATACATCTGACATCGATTTGGTACGGGTGCCGATCGTGGTATTGCTGTGGTGTTTATCCTAGCAGGTATTATCTGATTGTGCGTGACGTTGTTGGCATTCGCTTCGAAATACTACAAAACGCTCAGCAAACAGTATTTGACTGAGTAAGTAGTTAGGTAAATTAATACTAGAAATGATTTATGATTTTTGTGTAATGACACTAAGGAGATTTTTGATATCTTTTTCATACCTTTTAAGATAATATCATAATTCTCGTGTGTATTTTTCGTTTTTTTCGTCTTGATTTATATTTACAATAAGTGGATCCAAATCCATAAATTCTAATGATTGTACTTCATCATCTTTATTGGTCATGCCTCATCCATAAACTCATAAAGCAATATGCGCTTTGCTTGCTATTGTAATATTTTCTCAATTAATTTTTTTATTAAGAAAATGGACTTTAGTATCTAGTAGATGTCCTATTCATATTGAGTCTCATGCATTTCTAAATGACCTATATGCTTGCGCAAATTGAAAAATATCGTCTACCATTGTTATATTTGCTCATAATTCTTGTGCTGTTTCAAGGGAAATAATTGTATTAGGATTTGTTCAGGCGATACTGATATCCACATGACCTCATACTGATTTATCAATAAGTCATGGGTTATGTGATTTATTATCTGCTCTTTTTTGTAAGATAATTTTTCAGTTTGGCTTAAAAAGGAGAAGTTGTATGATTTCTACCGCTTTACTTGGTATTCATGTATTTTTAAATTCTGCGATTTGTTGTCTATAAAAATCATCTCTTTCCATAATTTCTGTCGAAAAATTTGTTAGATCATACGTTTTAATAAGCTCTTTAGCCATGGTGATTTTGAAGATTAAATTAATGATATTTTATATATAAATTAAATTATAAGTCAAGTAATTATTGAAGATATTGATTGTATCTTTTTCTTGTATTTAAAGAGACATATCATATATATTTATTATTGTTGTTTTTTTAGATTTTAACTGTGCATTACAAAATGTCTGAAATTGAAATAAAAACGGGCGTCGTGCATGAACTTCCTGATGATATCAAAGCCGTACTTCTTGCAAATCCTGAAATACTGGAACGCTGGAATTCACTTACGCCATTGATGCGCAATGAGTGGATATGTCGAGTGACGATCGTCAAAAAACAAGAAACCAGAGATGAACATCTCGTGCGTCTTGCTGAAGACCTCAGCGCCTGAAAAAAACGTCCGTGTTGTTGGCCAGGTTGTCCGCATAGAAGAGACAGTGCAAAGAAGTGGTTTAAGGGGATGGAGTAGGGGTGATGCTTATAAGATTATTTTTAGA
>CAZIUS010000122.1:0-505 GCA_964542385.1 uncultured Candidatus Peribacteria bacterium | reverse complement strand
ATTTACCGCTTATTATTGAGATTTAATGTTTACTTATTATTAGTACTTATGTTCAAAACTATTACAACATTTCTTGTAGACTATTTTCGAGCATTTTTTCTTGCGGGAATAGTGTGAGGATTGATGTTTCCTGATTTTTTTACGCCAACATATTACTGGTTAACTCCATTGATTATTTGATTGATGTATTTGTGATCACTGGATATCGATTGGAGTGCATTGTGATCACTCAAAAAATATCGGAAGCAAGTGATTCAATGGTATGTCGTGATGATGATTGTACTGCCTTTGGTAATGTATTTTTTGTTGTGACCAATCGTTTGAAATGAAGTTGCTACAGGAGTTTTTTTGCTCAGTATTGCACCAGCATGAATTGCAGCTGTAGCATTTACGCGTTTGATGGGGTGAAATAGTTTGTTGGCATTGTGTCTGGCGATTATTAGCACGCTCACGTTTCCTTTTTTGCTTCCCTTGATTACTCAGTACTTTTTATCGCAAAGTGTTG
>CAZIUS010000121.1:0-3405 GCA_964542385.1 uncultured Candidatus Peribacteria bacterium | reverse complement strand
TATAAGCAAATAGTCTAGTGATGCTCACTGCTCTAGTGTAATTGTTTTTTTTCACGAGACTCCATGAAGAATATCGACCATAATATCAATTCATTGAATATGTTTTGGTGTCAGTGTATTTGTGGTAATCATAGAGCTATAATAGTAAAGATATACATTTTTCTATTTTTCTTTCTTACTTTTTGCCTTGATGCAAAAAGTAACAAAAAGATCAAGTCTCGCATACTCTTCGGTTTCGTCACTTCGAGACGTAAAGTTAACGAATAAAATTTGTTTTGCGGAGTTCAGCAAGCTGCCTCCGACGCTAAAAATTTTGTGGGTTCTGTTATATTCAATCTTTTCGTTTCCTCTCTCAGAATATATGCTCGACGATTGAACGCTTTTAAAAAACAAAACTCAATTTAAAATAATGGAAAAAGAATAACCATTTATCCTCTCAATCTTCCTCAAGCACTCTCCCCTGCTTGAATTACTTGTTTCATGATGTCGTTGATTTGTTCTGTAGTCATTGTTCCATCACCATGGATGCAAAAACGGATGCTCATACTTTTTTCATCGGATGATAGTGTGGATCATTGGTAGATATCAAACAGTTCACATTGTTTAATTTCTGGAAGTTGTTGTATCGCATCGGTAATAAGACCATAGGGCATTTGTTTGTGAACGACGAAACTTACTTCTCTTCGTATGAGTTGATCTTGTAGGGTCACTGGTTCTGCGTGTTCTTTATTTACTATTTGATTTAATACCAAAACATCAAGTTCCGCAACGACTACACTGTATGATGTCGAATCAATCCCAATCATATCAACGAGACGTGGATGCAAGGTCGTTATTACTCCAAGTGCAATATCTCCTAGAAACAGATCTGTTTGCTGAGTAGTATGTGCTCGTGAAAGTGTGGTATGTCATCGATTTAGTGCATTGGTATCCAAAAATTGACTCAATAATGTCATCACGTCTTGTTTCATAAGAAGAAATGAATCTTGTTTTCGATCGGTTGTTTTTTCTTGATAACGAGCAAGACACAGATGAGTAGACTCATGAGGCATTTGTTTTTGCCATACTGCACCAAAATCATACACCAACACTGAATCGTAAACCGGTGCATTTTTTTCAATCACTTCAAGTAAGTGAGGAATCATCGTATGTCTGAGTAGTGATTGTTCTGGCGAAATAGAGTTTTCCATTTGAATGCATGTTTGCTCAGAAGCGGCAAAAACCTCATGCCAACGAGCATGTATTCGTGGATAGGTTTCTATTTGTGTATAGCCAAGTTGTCAGGTAACAACATCTTCAATTGTTCTGATTGTTTTTATATGGTGAGAAAAAGGAACACTATTCATCAAACTGCTAAATTCTTGTTTTTCGATTGCGTCAAATCAATAGATTCTGCCTATTTCTTCACAAATATCTGCTTGAATGAGCAAATCATCAGTTCATCTCCAAATTGGTAAATACACTTTGGTGCATTCTTCATTCACAGAACATCATAAACGTTCAAGTATAGTTTTCATTTCTGCACGTGACAATGATGTCCCAAGCAAACGATTTATGTATTCTTCAGAAATTTCAATCGCACGTTTTGCTGGTTTTTGATAGTTTTCATGTACCCATGTTGCAATTCATTGTAATTGCCATTCTCACAACTCAGTCGTTCATAAATAATTCAATTCATCCAAACACAGTAAAATCGCTCACATTGTTGCATGAGGGAAAATATGTTTTTCGTATCTTGTTTGTGCATCAGTTCTCAAACCTAATCTCATAGCAGTTTTTCTTACTACAACAGGGTCAAATTGCGCAATTTCAATAGTTACTCTTTTTGTCTTTTCGGTGATACCACTTGTCTTACCACCAATAATTCATGCCAAGGCTAAAATTCCTTTTTCATCACAAATAACAATATCATCTTCAGTGAGCAAATGGACTCAATCAAACAAATCGGTAAATTGTTCTCCATTGGTTGCTTGTCTTACGGTAATCGTTCATTCCACACAATCTCCATCAAAACAATGAATTGGTTGTCCAGTAAGATACATAAAATACGTACCAAAATCGATCCAATTATTTTTGGTACCAATACCTAAGTCAACTATTTGTAAACGTTGACGGAATGAGCTTTCTTTTACAAGAATATCAGTGAGTTCGACTATTGCATATGATCACACAAATGGCGATTCGATAGCAATTGCACGATCTGTTTTTTTTGCATGATCCAGTGTTGTCCACAAATGTGCTGGTTGTAGTTGTTCTGCTATTTGTGGTAAACGAGAAAAACGTACAGCGTCTGAAAAAATTGCGTTATACTCCCATGCAATTCACCAATGTCAAAAAAGATCTGGTCTTTGTGTAATTGTTTTATTTTCAATGTCCAAGATTCGGTTTTCTAATCGTGGTGCATACACGCCCAACGATGTTCATAGATTTTTGTCCGTAATATCGACAAAATCTCAATCAATAAACCTGTTTCACGTACTCGTTCACGCACCATCTTGTAATATCCAAATTCAATGCAAGCCAGTATCTTCGTTTATTCATAATTCTTCTTTGGAACAAATCATTCCGTTACTATCTAGTCATCTCATGGTACGAGGATCAATCTGGAGATTTATTGCTGGAAGAAAACAACCAGGTAACGCAACGGGCACGTAAATATGTTCACGAATATTTGTTGCTCATGTACAAATTTGAAAATGACCATGTGATCCACAGTCGAGTTGGCACACAGTAAGTTTGTCTGCATCAGGATGTTTTTTTGCTTCCAGGACCTTTCAAAGTACAACGAGCTCAGGAATAATTCTTTCGTGTGCTTCTTCGACTTCACAAACTTTTACGGTAAGATCAGAACGTAATTTGTTTAAATCAATCGACCCTGATATAAATCTCGTAAGGAGCTGCTTTGTATAAATCATCATAATATATAGTATAAAATAGTTTTTTTACTTAACTAGAGAACGAATCTTTTCTCTCAATAAAAAGAGACGAATTTTCCATTCTGGAATAATTTGTTGCTGTTCAACAGTAAAATCAGTTGTAAAACAATCTCATTTTGGAGTGACTGTAAATGATATATTCTGTAAGTACACTTCTGATCCAGAAAGATAGGAAATACATTTTGAATGTGATTGTGTTGAAAATGATCATGATTTTGCAACTTGTATGTTATTTATTCAAGCGAGTGACTTGTTCATAAAATAACTGATTCATCGAAAAAACAGAATGCATCACACTATCAAACCAACAAGTTGATTCTTTTAGGATAAAAGATTATAAAATGGATTCAATGATTTTAGCAACTTTGGTTCAATCATGTCTTATGAGATGAACTCAAACGTGTTGTCACAGTCATGACGCACGAATAAGCTCATTTGCATTGTTTTCTTGTTCATAATTAATTAATAA
>CAZIUS010000120.1:0-3429 GCA_964542385.1 uncultured Candidatus Peribacteria bacterium | reverse complement strand
TTGCTTATAGTGCATGGTAAAACAAACATTGATTGTGAAATTGTTACTGCATGAACTGATTGTCAAGCAACGGTGCATGTTTTGTGTTTGTGAAATGCTACAAGTGAGGTTTCTTGTACCGTGCAAGCTACATTGTATCATGACTCTTGTTCTGCAAATATTCATATGGTTACTTTTTTACCAGAATGAAGCAACTGTACGATCAATGGGAACGTCACCATCGTTCCTGGAATAGTCAAAGCGTCAGGTCATTTATTGGAAGAAAATATTATCTTGTGAGAAAAAATACAAATCAAAACGCTTCCCATGCTTAATGTTCAATCAAACGACGTCACTGCTAGTCATGGCGCTCGCATAGAAAAAATCGATGCAAAAAAACTTTTTTACGCACAAAGTAGAGGACTAGACGAATCACAAGCAAAAGGCCTTATCATCGGTGGTTATTTTGACGTCTTGTTTAACTCTGTTGAATCAAAAATTACCGATATGGCGATGAAAGGACAACTCGAAGCGTTGAAACACAATTATATGAGAGTGGTGGTGGGGTAGTATTTAACTAATTCTTATTTGACATAAAAATATTTTTTTTTATAATTAAATATTTATTTTTTATTATAAAAAATGGAAGATATATTATTTACCCGCACATTCCTTATTTTGTGATGAATGTTGTTGATAACTGCAATTACTGCATTTTTTAATAAGAGTTTTGAAACCAAGCGAGAGATGTTGTGAACAGTTATATGATCTTTTGCAGTGCTCATTGCAGTAATGATTTTTAGTGATTCATTTCCACTAAATATTTTACTAGTCGCTCTATTTTCTGGATTTATAGGATGGAATATATGACCAACTATTGAGTTTTATAAGACTTCAGCAAAACGTAAAAGATTTATGAGAGTAAATAATATTATATTAAAAAAATGAGAATCACTGAGTGAGGAACAAAACGAACAATTTCAGCAATACTTAATCGAACATCCTATTAGCGAAGAAGATAATAAAATAGTTGCTCAGGCATTTATGGGAACAGCATTGGCAGTTATTGCAACATCATGAATTGTTTTTCTCACTGATTATGATTTTAGTTTTATGGAATCATTTCTATTTATTGCTTTGTTGATATTAGTGATTATGTGAATATTAAATTTATTGTTTTTCCGTTCCAAAACATTTTCACTAATTAGAGCTTATTTATGAGTGATAATTTTTACAGGATATTTATTGTTCGATTTTAATCAATTAGAAAAAAGTGCAGGCGATGAGTCTCGAGCTACTGCAATAGATATAGCAGTCAATATTTATCTAGACATAATCAATTTATTTCTTAGTCTTCTTGAAATATTAGGTTCATGAGATTAAATAAATAAATGGAAATTTAAGAGAATGAAGATCAAAATTATTCATTGATTTTTAAATTGAATTTAAAATAAAAACATTCTAACTAATATCAAACAACATAATTACAAATGGTTATATTCAAATTATAAGGCAATAATATTTTTTTCATACATTATTCATAATTATTAAGTAGAATTTTTGACTCGTATCAGTATAGTATCATCACTCTATTGTTACTTTTTTTCTATATGCATAAAACATCTGATTTATTTGATTTATGGAATGAAAAAAAACAATTTCTTGAATTTTTTCAGAGACAAAAAATAGTTACTCCATGACAAATACGAATACATCATGTTGGAGTCAATATTGGATCTGAAATTTCTAAAGATTGAGATTTTATGAGACCAGTACTGATTCTAAAAACCCATTTAGGTGGAGATTTAGTATTATGAATACCTTTTACGACTAAATATCATGAAAAATATCCAAATCAATACGTACATTTTCAAGATCGAAAAAAATATTGATTAGATCAAGAAAGTTATTTATTATTAAATCAAATTAAAATAGTAAGCATAAAAAGACTTTCAAGAAAACTCAATGATTATTGATCTATACCAAAAGTACCTTTTGCATTACGTAAAATAATACAAGAACAAATAAAATTATTTTTAACATTATAAAAAAAAAGAACCCCTGTATTTCTACAGAGGGGTGCAGTATCTCACTGCTTATTATAATTAGTATAATCAAAAAATTTCTATTTGCAAGTTTATCTTATTTTTCCTACCATGCTTCCTAAATTTCTTCGCTTGATTATCCTTCTCCTCATCACTGTACTTGTTGCACGAATGACACGACAAACACAACGTGCATTGTATTCGGTGATGTCTTTTCAAGTAGCTGGGTATGAGTTGTTGCTGGAAACCAGACAGGGAATGCAGGGTGTGACTGATACGGTAAAAACCAAAGTGAATGATGCAAAATCATTGTTAAATAACTTATTTGATGAATCAAAACCATGAAAAGCTGAATCTATTAATGATAATAATAAAACACTGACAGATAAAGTTGCTGATTTTCGCACTAAAATTGTTCGTATTAGTCGAATAATCGCGTGTGTAATTGGTGTTGTCGTTTGGAAAATGCTTTTTGATGCAGTTTTTGGTTTAAAAATACTACGACTGCGCTTGAAATCTTTTGTTTTACAATAAATATGGAAACTATTGTAGTAGAGGAGTGATGAATGAGAATTGACGTGCGATTGACCCGTCAATTTCCGTATAGTAGAAATTTTTTTCATCGTTTGTTTGATGCGTGATTGATTACCGTATCAAGAAGAAAGCAACAAATAACGATCAAAAAATCATCAACATTGCAAAAAAATGATCAGGTAATGATTGCTTCGTTTATGAGGTATCTTGATGGAGGTGTGTTGGATGAAACACCAGAAATCCCATTGGATATTAGATATGAAACTGATGATTTTTTGGTGCTTTGGAAAGAGAAATGAGTCTTGAGTCATCCGACCAGTATATGGAATGTAAAAGTCCCAAGTGTCGTGTGAGGTGTCTATCATCACTATAACAAATCAGTGACTGCTTCATCTGCTTCGTTTATCAGAGCTGGACTCGTGCATAGACTCGATATGGATACGGATGGCTTCATGATTATCGCGAAAACAGAAGCATGACTTGCTCATTTCAAAGCGCTCTTTCATGATAAATCAAACGCTTCCACCAAAGAAGAAAAAGAAACTGTTCCGCTGAGGAAGTACTATCGTGCTGATTGTGTCGTTACCCCTGAAGGAGCACGTTTTTTAAACACAATTCATGATTCTCTTCCCTATTACATCGAACAGGTTGTTATTCCAAAGGTTCCTTATACTGTTCCCAAGATGGGAATCACCAAAATATGTGCAATAGGACCACTACACAATAACCGTTGTCAGCTTTTCCTTGAAATTCTCACGGGACGCACCCATCAAATCCGTTACCATCTGATGAAAGCATGACTTCCGATTTTTGCAGATCCATTGTATGGTACAGAAATTCCAGGTATGGTTACACAACTTACCGCATACAG
>CAZIUS010000119.1:0-3445 GCA_964542385.1 uncultured Candidatus Peribacteria bacterium | reverse complement strand
GGAAATCTTTTTTCATAGTAAACAGTATAAAGTTAAAACCATCACAATAAGTTAAAAGCGTTTTGTATCAAAAACAGCGAGAGAACAACCAAAACGATTCAAATAATTTTTGCTGTAAATGATGCTGGATTCATTTGAAAACGATTACCAGTAATTCATAGTATAAACAATACGGGGAATGTTCCAAGTGCAAATAAAAACAATAATATTCAACCTTGAACTGGATCACCTGTACTTAATGCATTGATTTGTGCAAGTTGTGAAAAACCGCAAGGAAGAAAAAACGTTAATGCTCCGACCAACACTCATCATCGTTTTTTTGTAGACAAACGATTTAATAATTTCATCAAACCATCTCATCATCATCGTGAAGGAACACGAATTGGAAAAATAAGAAGCATATTTCGTCAGATAAGCAGTAATAAAATACTTACGAGCAGGTTAATTATGCCATTGACCAACGGGGAAAAAACAAGCGTCGATCAAATCGATCATAGGATAAATCATCACAAAGCAAATCATCATAATCTTCATAGTTGAAATAATCATTGATGAAATACACTACTACGAAGTGAAATGTTGTTTCATCATTGTGTGGATCATCGCATCAAAACAAATCATCCCACCAAAGCAAGACAAGTAGACAACGATGCTATACCTCACAAAAGAATCATTTCTCCATAGCCAAGTGTACCATCAGTTCATAAAGAAGCCGCATAGGTTGTAACATCAAGATTGTATAACAGAAACCAAATAACGATACCTGACGTTATTAATAGAGCTATTTCTTTATAGTTTATTTTTTTGACGAATGTGTCCGTTCAAAAATCAGAAACGCTATAGCCACTTGCGACAATCGACTTCTTGAGTATTCAGAGAGTTGATTCATTTTCACTCGTAATAGTCAATTTTCATTGTGCAGTGAGTTCGATCAACTCTATACCTACAGTTTCTTGAATAATTTCACGAATGAGGATATCACATGCTGGACAATGCATACCTGAGATAGACAATATTTTTTGTTCCATGTTCGTTAAAAAAATTAAAACTTATTCTTGCCAATTTCGTGGTAAGAAATGCATCATATCGAGCGCAGTATATGTTTTTTGAAGATTCTCTCAAATCTGTACGTCTTGTCAGAAAAAATCATCTAGACGATCACCTGGTTTGGAATAGAGTTTTTCGTTTCTCATCATCAATGCTTCACCAAATCACATCATCATTGTTGTATATCAGTCAGTTCATTGGATTGGTGGTGTTAAAAACTTTTGAGGATAGATCCACTCACCCGTTCCATACAGATAAAACACTTTTAATTCGTTTGTTGGTGTGGTATCAAAATAAACGTTTTCAGTTCATGCTACTTGATCAAAGGTTTCTTGATTGACAAAAAAATGCATCTCATCGATAAAGGTTTTGGTAGGAGCAAGCACTCAAGCGATACGCACTTTTGGTATACCAAAGAAATTTTCTAAACTATCTCATATATTAGTAAATAATCCTTCATGCCACATCATCTGCGCTTCCATATATCAAATATACATATCAATTGATGAATCAGACGTTACATTTTCTATTAAACGTTTTGGAAATTGTTCTGACAATGCAAGATACCCAAACAGTTTTGGAATTCACGTATCAGTAAACGTTATCTTTGTAGGCATTTGTTTCATACCATCATATACAGGAAGTAATGATCCCGTAGCTACGGGTACTGGTTTGCCTCGTTGCAAAGCTCAATATCAACTCAAAAACACTCCTTCTCGAAAAATTCAGATAAAAAATCACAGTAATACAACAGGCAATACTCGATTGACCAACCATGCTCTAGAATGATGATACAATTTTATACTCAATGCATTGAGCACAACAGAAACAGAACTTAATGCCATCGCAAGTCATGCAAACTCTGGTTTTAACATAATTCACCATGAAGCTCGCAATCATGCTGCCAAAGGAATACCAGCAAGATTATAAAAAAATGCAAAAAACATATTTTGATATATTTTTATGGTAGATGCTTGACTAATAGATAACGCATGTACCACTGAGAGTAAATCATTATTCATAATCACGACACTTCACGCTTCCAAAGCAACATCTGCTCCAGACTTCATTACAATACCAACATCTGCTTGAGATAATGCTGGACTATCGTTGATACCATCACCTATCATAGCAACACGTTTTCACGCTTCTTGGTACTGTTTTACTAAAGCCACCTTATCTGCAGGTAATACACGAGCATGAATATCAGTGATTCCTACTTGTTTTCCAATTGCCGTAGCGGTAGAAAGCGTATCTCCTGTCGCCATAACGACATGAATACCACGTGCCTGTAACAAACGTATTGCTTCAGGCGCAGTTTCTTTGATCACATCTGCAACGGCAACAACACCAATCCACTCATCTTCAATACGTAATCCAATAAGTGTTTTTCCTTCTACAGCTCGTTGTTCTGCTTCAGTTGTACAAGAAAGTTTTATATCCAGAGGAAACGTCCCCACAAAAAATGATTGATTTGCAACTTTTCCACTAATTCATTTTCATGCAACTACCGTAATTTCCTCGACCACAAGAGCTGATAATCAACGATTCTTTCCTTCTAAAATAAGTGCATGTGCCAAAGGATGTTCAGATTGTTGCTCTGCACTCATCATAATCTGTAACAATTTATTTTCATCATATGATGCTGAACATACAGCAATATTGGTCACCATTGGTTTTCACTGAGTAATCGTTCCTGTCTTGTCAGTAATAATTACATCGATAGATCAAAGCAATTGTAATGGTTCTCCTCATTTAATTAATATTCATTTCTTTGCTCCCCATCCTGTAGCAACCATCAGTGCGGTAGGTGTAGCAAGTCACAATGCACAAGGACAAGAAATAACAATTACTGCTGTTGCATATAATAACGCGGTTTCAAATGAAACACCTTGTATTAATCGTCGAACAAAAAAAGTAATGACCGCAATACCCAATACTGTCGGAACAAAAAATTGTGACAAACGATCCGCAATACTTTGCAAAGGAGCTTTGGAGCTTTGTGCATCATCAACAAGCTTGATAATTTGTGCAAGTAATGTCTTATCTCCGATACTTGTAGGGACCAATTGAAAACTTGTCATGCCATTTAATGTACCAGCATACACCGTATCATTCATTATTTTATTTGCTGGCATAC
The DNA here is from genome assembly GCA_964542385.1 of uncultured Candidatus Peribacteria bacterium. GTDB lineage: Bacteria > Patescibacteriota > Gracilibacteria > Absconditabacterales > Absconditicoccaceae > CAYLWY01. Next base: position 258 of record CAZIUS010000119.1, on the reverse strand, counting down.
TTTCTCCCGTGAGTAATGATTCATCGAGAGTCGGGGTTCATTGGATAATTTTTCAATCTACAGGAATACTTTCTCATGGTTTGACCAAAAGAGTATCAGCCAATTGCACGTCTTGAATCGGTATGTCTACGACAGTTTCACCATCCAAGCGATGCGCAATCAAGGGAGTAAGATTAATCAATTTTTCTATAGCAGAAGAGGTGCTTGCTTTTGCTCTTGCTTCCAATCGTTTTCAAAAGGTAACGAACGTAATTAATA
>CAZIUS010000118.1:1212-3468 GCA_964542385.1 uncultured Candidatus Peribacteria bacterium | reverse complement strand
TCAATCTGTTTTTATTACTATTCAAGCAATTTAAGATTGATTTAAGGAACATTACGTATATATACTGTTATTTACTTTTAGATTAATTACCCATGAAATACACACTTATCGCCTTTCTTTTACTCACTACACTACTCGTCACGTGATGTTCAAGCAAAACTGCTACTCCAAATAGTGATGATACGCTAGTTATCTGAGAAAATAACGCTGCTGTTGAAAATACTGTTGAAAATACTGTTGATGACAATGATGATATGAACGATAACGATGCTGACGAAGCTGAAGAATATGTCGCTCCAGAACTTCCTGAAGAAGATAGAGAAGCTCCAGAAGCACCTACACCAGGTGCGTGAACCAATCTTCCTGTTTATTCAGCAGCAGATGTTGAGAGACATAGTTTGGAAAGTGATTGTTGGACATCAATCCGTGGCGCAGTGTATGATCTTACCGCACGAGTTGATGCACATCCAGGTGGAGACAAAAATATTCTCAGATTGTGCTGAATTGATGGCACAGAAGCATTTGAAAGACAACACGGTGGAAAAACAAAACCAGAAGAAACCCTTGCTTGATTTCAAATTGGTCTTTTACAATAATCATTAACTATGGAAATCAATATTCACCCTGTCGTCGTGCACTTTCCAGTAGCGCTTCTTACGTTGTATAGTTTGCTTGAAATAGCAACGTTGTTTTGACGAGAACGAACAAAAAAACTCCAGCAAACAAAATTATTCCTTCTTTTTGTCTGAACGGTAGGCACTTTTTTTGCATTACAATCCGGCGAAATGGCTCAAGATTATCTCGGAATAAAAAATTCTAATCTGGTTCATACTCATGAAGAATATGCAGAAAAAACGTACAGCACATATATCTGAATTTCAATTTATTATTTACTTATCCTTGCTCAAACAAACTGATTACAACGTTATTTACCTGAGAAACGACAAATAATACTAACCAAAATACTTACTCGACCATATCGACGTTACTTCGTTATTCTTGCAGCAACAGCGTGACTGATACTCCTCACGATCACATGAGCTCTGTGATGAGCGATTAGCCAATGACCAGATGCAGATCCTATGGTTCAGTTTATTTATGATATGCTCATTGGAGAATAAGTTTGTTGTTTAAGGTAATTTCACCTTATGTTTTACACTTTCCAAAGAAGCCATTTCGAGTGCAAGGAGAAATATACACGTAAAGATAGTAACCCATACTGCTTGATGGATATCAAGCCATGCTTGCAATTCATGTCAATAAATCAAGAACGACGCAATAATTAATAATAAAACAGTAATGATAAACGGAGCGTGATTATATAAAATCTTTGTTACTTCATGTTGTTCAAAGGTACTCATATATTTGCGATGGAGAAAGATCATACCAAATGTACCGAACATACCAATTAATCGATACGTAATCGTATGAAATATTTCTGGAACATAATTTGCAACACTTGCAAACAACATTTTGAACGCCAAGAATACAATCAATGCAAATCAAAACCATTTAATCCAAGGATAACGGTCAAGCAGTCATCAAATAGCAGTTGCAATGGTAGTCATCATAATGATTGATATCACAATTCAAACGATCAATGCAATTGGATGTTCACCAGCCGCACTCGCAACTGCAAGAATATTATCCAAACTCATAGAAATATCTGCAATGATAATCATTCCAAGCGCATGTCGTCGATTTGCACTTGTTTTATGTGCTTTGGTATTTTTTTCATCATTTCTAAATTGTTTATAGAGTTTCACCGCTACAAAAAACAATAACAGAGATCATATTATTTTCACTACAGGCACATCTAACAATTGTGCTAATCAAAATGCAAAAACAATTCTCATAAGCGCAGCGCCTATCACACCGAGAAAAATAGCTTTTTTTCTGTCTTGTTTTTTTAATCACTGAGTCGTCACTCCAATCATCATTGCATTATCACCACTCATCACTAGGTCTATAAGAATCACTTGAAACAAAGCGAAAATCATCGAATAAGAAAACATATCTCAGGTAAATAAATCCATATTGTTAGAATGAATAAAATATAAGTATACCCTTCTATGCAAAAAATTGCAAGAAAAATGTGTTTATTATTTCTATGCAATTATTGTTTTTCACAAAAAAACTCCCTCTTACATGAAGAGGGAGAATAATTTAAAACATAAATTAGATTAATCAGTATGAATTTTTTAATCGCCAATAATATTTTGTATTTGTAATATAGTTTAAAGGCAAATCTATTTC
>CAZIUS010000118.1:0-1202 GCA_964542385.1 uncultured Candidatus Peribacteria bacterium | reverse complement strand
AATCTTTTCTGGGTTGATCATATCCTGTTGCGGTTCGATATGTAACGTATAATGTTGAAGTACCCTCTTTTTTTGTAATCAACATGGTATGAAATGCATTTGATCCACTCAGCAATTGTACCACATCGCCAATTTGGTAATATGATAATGGATAACTTGCTTGATACACTCTATTTGAGTTTGATAAATAACCATACATGTTATTTGCTTGCGTCCAACTACAACTATAGTTTTTTACTGTAGATGTGTTCCAACAATATCCTGCTCCATTATGATACCAAACACTATTGCTACAGTAGCTACCATTTTGTTTTGTCCATCCACCTGCATATAAACACTGGCTTATAAAATTTGTACAATCTCCTCCGTTATTTGTATAGTCACACCATGCCGATGTATTTGGAGAATTCCAATATGCGTGAGCATAATTTTTTGCAGCAGTTCTGTTATAATTGGTCGCACGTGTTTCTACTTCCTCGTCATCAATACCTGGAACAATTACATTAGCTCTATTATCAGGAACGCGAATATGCCAACGATGTCCATATACCGGATCTCCAGGAATGATTGTAATAGAATCTATCTCTTCATATGATTCTATTTTCCAATTACCATCCTTATAAACAACAATGAAACTGTAATAATATCCTCCTTCAGTTAAAGTTGCACTATTATTTGGAATATAAATACTACGTAATGTATAATTCTCAGATGCTTCAACTATTTTCCAACGAATATCATTCAATTTTATAATTTTTGTTTTACCATCTTGCCATTGAATATCACTTGTATAATAGTCATACATTATTCCTTCATCATTTTCTCTCCAATCTTTCTTATGCTCATCAATTTGTTTTTGCAAACGATTAGCATCTTCTTGATTTACCATTACATTACTCCATTCAGGTTTACTACTCTTTCCTATCACATAATCATATTGTGTATTAAGAAATGTTTGTAACACTGGTTCAACTTGTTCAAATACGTAACGATCACTCAAATTCTCATCATGTAATGAGCTTTCTTTCTCCTTCTCACACCCTGTAAAAAATAATGCTCCTCCAAAAAGAAGTATTATCATTAAAATACTGTTTAATAAGCTTTTTAGCTTCATTTGATTTAAAATTTAAATTTTATATAAATATTGTTTTATGCTCACTTTCGCTGAGACTATTCGATATACTTTGGTGACGAGGAGAAAA
>CAZIUS010000117.1:0-3508 GCA_964542385.1 uncultured Candidatus Peribacteria bacterium | reverse complement strand
AATGGTGATGTAAGGTTTGTACAGAGTGTGTAAGGGACTATCCTGTATACCAATCCATATACACAGGGTTTAAACCTGGCATTTTTTCGTATGTTCATGGAAGTGCATCTTTATCATCAGGCACATCAATTCATGTAGTTGCTTCTAAGACCGCACCAACAAATTCACCACAATTGTATCTTGATCCCATTCAATTTCATCATCCATTCAAATCGCTCCAAGCACCAAGCTGATCGTACTGTACCGATCAAGAATCTACCATCGTTTTTGCTTTTTCACCTATCTTTGATCAGTTGTCTTGAGCTCTCATGACCATACATCCACGAGGTTTTGTCTTCTCGATATACTCTTTCATATCCACAGCAACTCATCATGCAGGATTAATAATACTTCAGTCCATAGTCGAATGATAAAACTTTCATTGGTGATAAACTCCTATGTGTGCAAATGGATTTTTAGCTTTACTTGTTAATTTTCCATTCCAAAAATCCCCGTTATTTCACAGTAAAATAATATCACCATCGTGGAGATTATTTGCAATGCGATCGTATGGAGTCTCAGTTTTTTTTCCATCTTTCTTATCAAGAGCGTCTTTTGCTCTACTTTGCATCCACATAAAATGCAGTCTTTTAAACAAATGCGACTCATCCTTAACTTGTTTTTGTAAGTCATCAATCGTATTTACTAAAGTATCATTATCCATACTTGTAAAATCAACCTCTTGTGGCATTTCTTTAATTTTAGTGAATAAGACATCAGCACTTCATTTTTTCGATCATTTCTTTCAAAAAAATGAACCAAAAAAGTGGTCAATTACATCTCACGCTCTTGCAAGCAATCACCACCAATCTTTCTTTTTTCGTAAATCATCAATTTCTTGTTTTATTTTCTCACTTTTTGCTCATTCCTCAGATTCATCCTTTGTCGTTTCTTTATCTTGTGCATCCCAAAATTGTTCCACATACGATTTCATTCATGCAACTCACGTCACCGCTCTTTCTAACGCTTTTTCTTCGGTTTTTGCTGTAGTAACAGTTCACTCTTTAAGCACATCGCTCTTTCATTCAGATTTCGCTTCATTTGTGTTTCAAGGCATTTCTGTCATAGTGAAATAAAACATATTAAAAACAATACAATATTAGTATTCTAATACAATCTCATTTAGAAATCTTTTTGTATGATATGGTGGAGTACTTTGTAAAGCATCTCTTTTTTATAGTGTTTATGGTGTTTTAAAATACCATACAGTATTTCTTCTGGTCATAAATAGGTACGTTTTTTATAATCACCATACGCACTCATTGATCATGCCAATACTTCTTGACGAAATTGGTATAATTCATATCCTGTACCACGAGCTATCGCAGTTTCATCAGTTTTTCTTTCCATTTGACTCACCCATTGTGGAGATACTAAGAATCCTATCAAAAATTGTATCACTCCAGCAGCAGACTTATGATCATAATCCAAAGAATGTGCAAATTCATGCGTCATTACTCATCCCTTTGCATTAATTTTAGGGAGTGTCATTACTCAGTCTTTTTCTAAAAGATTAACCTGAATGATATACTCACGATTCGATTTATTTTGTACTCATAGGAGTTCTTTTAGTAATCATCATGCATCTACTTGAGATCTCATAACATGTTGTTTTGAAGGCATTACGGTAAATCAATTTACTCAGACAAATCTAATCTTTTTATCATGAAGTTCTGGCATTCTTTCAAATGCTTTATAAATCGTATACTGAATAGATAATGGTATCGTTTCATCAACAGTAATAGTTTGAAATTCTTTTTTCAGTTCTGTTAGTTTCTGACCATCTTGCTCATTTCAAGCATCAAAATCAAAATACTCATGATCAATTGGATCTAATGTATCATTCACATACACACGAGGCAAAGTTGCATTATTTTTATTCAATAGGTTAACAATATGTGCCTTAACATTAATAACTTTATTTACAGGATCAAAGAGATACTTATCAATAGTTCTTGTATTTCATTGTTCAATTTGTTTTTGTCTTGATCATGATAATTTTTCTTCAATCTTTTGGAGAAATACGGGATGTTCACATAATTCTTCAATACTCGTCACAGGATCAAGAGAAAATTGCTGAACGAAATCATGTATTAGTTGAGACTCGTTTGCAAGATCAGCATCTTCCCATTCATAGAGTTTTTGTTCTAATATTTTAATTGTATTTCTCTGTTCTGCATCCATCAGTTTATACTCTTCACGGTCAAAAACAGATCATTGGTCAGTTCAATATTGATGATTGAGATCATTGATCTTACTTGGACCTTCTATTGGTTTTGGAGTGTTCATAGATAACCATAAAAATATAAATTATTTCATCTCTTTTATATTTTCATCAAGCCATTTTTCAATGTCAATATGATCAAATGGAATTTCGTAAATACATGATTTATCTCAAATTGGGGCTCCTTTCATAGTATCAAATTTTTTCTTAAAATAAGGACTTGCTTTATTATGCCAATCTTGAATGATTTGTCTGTTTTGAATTAAATATGTTTGTATAAATTCAGATGTTATTTTCTGTGAATTAGGAATTTTAGATAATCATGTTCCAAAAAGATTAGAATAATCAACTCAATCAGGTTCTCGTTCAGTAGTTCATAAATAATCTGTATGTAAATCTACTCAATTAGTCCATGCTATATCAATTAATCATGCTGAAGCGTCAGCAACACATCATTCACGATACCCTCAACGCAAAATAATTGCTTGGTTTTTATGCAATACTCATCTTAGTGTTTCTCTATCTTTATCTGTAATAATTCCATCTGACTTTGATTCTGAATTAATCACTATAATCTGATTTTGATTTGGTAAACTCTTTAGAAAAAGTGAAATTGCTTTTATTTGATGAGTATTTAATTCTTTATAATTAGGCAAATGAAATACGGTTATCTCACTATTTTTAATATTTTGAGAATTATAACGACTCAATTCTTCATACATATCTAAAAACTTAAAAAAAGTTCATGATACTTTCATTCAGTTATTGATTTCTATACGCAAATTATTGAAATGTTCGTTACTTTTATGCATAAATATTTTATTAAAATCAACTGAATGGCTATTTAACAAAGCAATATATTGATCATAATGTTGCTTTTCCATTATACCATTAAGATCATTTTGATACTCTCAACCCTGTAAATCTTCAAATAATAATTCATACAACGGATGCACAGTAAAATTTATTGTTTCAGCATTTTTAATCATTTCTTGCGCTTCAGGTGAATCGAGTGATGGATAGGGTCGTCATGTGTTATTAAGATTTTCTTTTTGATTAAGTACATTATTCTTTCATTGATCATCTGGCGTTTTTTCTGACTCTTTTTTAGATACATTGTTAACCACAGGATTAATTTCCTGTGTTTGATCACTTTGATTTCAATTACTTTTTGGAAAAAACTCATTCATAACGATCACTACCAATCTAAAAAACAATATACTCTAAAAGTATATTGTTTTATAG
>CAZIUS010000116.1:452-3540 GCA_964542385.1 uncultured Candidatus Peribacteria bacterium | reverse complement strand
CTGGGGTGCTAGGACTCGAACCTAGGGATGTCGGGTTCAAAGCCCGATGCCTTACCAGCTTGGCTACACCCCAATAAAAAGGACATACATCCTTATCTATTGGATATTGTATAAATTTTGCAAAAAACAGTACCCGTCTATGTACTGATCTTTAAGTAAAATGCAAGCTGGAGTTATGGTTTTTTACACATTAAAAATCAATTCGTTCTGTGTCGATCTTTTACGTTTCCTTTTTGTTATTTCGAATCGTTTTTTTGTTAGCGAGTTACTCAGTAGAATAAAGGTTCGACACTAATAGTAAATTATCGTGAACGACATGGAAGGAAAGCGGCACTAAAATGCTTGTCTTTCCCTTTGGACCAATAGCAATTATCTGCACTAGCATTCATATATAAACGAGATCGCGATCGGGAGACATTTATTCATATATATGTTCCATCATCATTTCTTTGTACCTCTCACGAATTGAGATAGAAGTGGCGGAATGGAGCATCACATAGGTACGTAAATCATCGTATAAGATGTCTTGAGTGATGCAAATGCGCAGGTAACAACTGTCTCATTAAAGTTATATGCTCATTTTGATACGTTTCAATATCTCATTCAGGAAGTTCGTATCATTGATCATACACATTTTCCTTAAGTATCTTATTAACTTTTTCCGACTCTTTATCTATTGTCCCTTTAAAAATCAAATCACACTCTTTAACTTTATCACCAAAAGCATGTTCAGGTTGCTCACTTTGTGGACAGTAATGTTTTTTTCATTTCTCGTAACTTGTGTAGCGTCATCTTCATCGACTTCCATCTTTTGGTACTTCTACAGCTTTTCTACGAATTGCATAATTTGTTTTATTTTTCAGATTAATACCAGTAATTTGCACTTCCCATCGTCCATTATGCACTCCTTCGCTAATCTTACCTGTGTTAAAATATTCATCAATAATAGACGATACTTCGAGATACTCTTTTTCAAATTTTTTGATAGCCCAGACACGCTTTTCTGCCTGACTTTCTTCCAATTCGGATGATTCTTGTATTTTTAGCACTAATTCTTCTGGTTTTTTTCATTCCTGCTCTTGTTTTGCAAGATACTCTGGAAGTTTAGCGATAAGTTCTGCAGATCTTAGAAAAAGATCTTTTTCAATCAACCTACATGCAATGCGAGTATTTATACTTTTTTCTTTTTCTTGATACTTTCTTAACAATACTGTAGTCGCATTTTTCATCAAATTTTGGTGTTTTCTTCACATCGCTACATTATTTTCTCTTTCTGCAATCTTCCTTTCCATGTCTTGTATATCATATTTTAAATTCATCCCATTTTTTATTAACTCATTTTTATCTTCCTTAATGTGCTTTTTTTCTAATATCAATCATTCATCAATTAAATTATACCACTCTTGTAGAAGTAGATTGATAATACTTTCATATTTCAATTTCAATTTTTCAAATGCTCTTTCTTGTTTCTCTTGAACTATTATTAATTTCCCTTCATTTAAATGCTCTTTTAACGTTTGCAGTTGATCGGTATCTGTCTGCTGTGTTGTATTCCAAGTTTCCCATCTTTCTAATAAATCTTTATACTTTTCTTTCCATCGTACTACAACTCCTGTTTCTGCTTGCGTAACACGATCCATCCTGTCCGTTCGTTTCTTAATCAATACTTCTTTCTGTTCTCTTTTCATTTCTATTTTTTGCTCAAACGTTTCAACTTCATCGTTGAATTTTTCCAGCGTTTCATCTTCAATTGTCTTGATATCTACTCCGGACAAATGATTCCGTTCTTTTTGCAAACTCTGAAATATATTCCCTCATTCATTTTCTGCTTGTTCAATTACTATCTGTACGATCTGTTTCCATCATTCTTCACACTCCTGATTCCATTGTTCTTTATTTTTTTGTTGTTGATCATAAACAGTTTTATATTCTTGTATCGATGCAAGTGCTTTTTCACTCAACACCAAATTATCAATTCACATCGAACCTGGTTTTTTATGTTTCTTCAGATTCTCTAAAAATTGTTTTGTTACCTCATCCGGATGTTTCATAGCATTAATCTTTTCTAATGTGTTTTCCAATTCTTGGATTGCATCCAGAATCTTTTCTACTCATCATTCAAGATGTTTTTTGACTCATCAAATACCTTCAGTATCCAATCATATTTGTTTTAGTATAGTGACATTATTTAATACTTGCGTTAATCATTCTTCCAATCCTTCAGCTCATTCTTCATCATTAAACACACCGAGAGCTACTCACAATGTCATAAGTATTGGTGCTAATTTTGGATAATTTTGTATTAATTCAGGAAGTAATTCTTTTAGTTTCATTAAAAACGCAGATTCAGTTTCTACCAAACGTTTGTGTTCCTTATACATATTTTTTAGTAATGATACATCTCGTTGTGGGTGAAATTCTTTCGATTCTTGAATTAAAGCTACCAAATATTCTTCTTCTCTTTGTATCGCTTTTTCTTGCTCTATCGCCAAAAGATCAAGTATCTCTCTGGATTTACTTGGTTGCAATACTCTCTGTATTCGCGATGGCGCTTTTAATTTTTCCATAAAACACTTCTCATCTATCTAAAAAGAGATATAATAAGTATATAGAGAGAGTATGTAAATTGCAAAAATTAGTGGAACAAATTCGTAGCACATATTTTCCACGTGCAATTCGCATCAAAAATAGTATATTATCAAAATCGATTCATATAATTCATGCTTATTCTATACTAATTAGTATCATCACAATACTTCAATCCACCATTTTCTTTCTATTTCCTTCTATTTCCTTCTATTTCCTCTTCTTTTCCATGAACATCCATCCAGACTTTATAACTGAAATAAAAAAACTCTTACCTGCTGACGAGATTGACAACTTTTTGGTTGCATGTGATAAGCCTGTGAAAAAAAGTATTTCTGTGTGCGTAGGGAAAATCAATCCTGATAAACTGATCGAAATTACCACCAAACGATGATGGCATTTACTTCCGAGTCAGTTTCATACATCACCATGAAGTTATTATATTGATAGAGATGATACCAGTACTGCTCTGGGAAGGACGTTCCTCTATCAAGCATGATTT
>CAZIUS010000116.1:0-332 GCA_964542385.1 uncultured Candidatus Peribacteria bacterium | reverse complement strand
CACTCAGAGTAAAAACGATGGCTCACAACCTCAATATGATGTGATGTTACAACACTGCACTTACCAAACGAAATGGTGGAATGTTCTGAAAACATCTTCCTGAAGCATTTGATCATGCGCTCCTTGATGCCCCATGTAGTGGTGAATGAACAAGATTTAAATCCGACAGTGCGTTGAGTTTTCGAAGAAAAGAAGAAATCAACAAAATCACCGGAACGCAATTCCAACTCCTCATCTCTGCGGTAAAAGCGGTAAAAGCGTGAGGCAGCATCATTTATTCGACGTGTACATTGAATCAATACGAAAACGAAGAGATTTTGAATCGTATACTG
>CAZIUS010000115.1:2965-3644 GCA_964542385.1 uncultured Candidatus Peribacteria bacterium | reverse complement strand
GATTTGGTGATCAACCAACCTTACAAGTCAAAGATATTGATCAATACTACGCATATGACGTTGTTGCACAAATGAATGGGCGAAATTTTTACGCACCGGGCAATTTGGCTGCAGCGGTAAGTTTTGTGGTAGCGCGTCAGGGACGTCATATTCGGGCAAAATATGATTGGTCACATGCATACGTGATTATTCTCTCGACTTATTTACTCACATTTTTATTTACTGCGAGACTCAGGGTCTTTCCTCAAACATCCAAAGAAGAACGTCACAATTGGTTTATTGCGGTTTATTTTGCATTTTGTGAGTTGGTGGCGCGTCAACAATGAACCGAAGTAAATAGTGAGGAATTTCAAGCATTAAAAAAAGAACTGCTTCATGAAGTAGATTTATTTTTCTTTCTGGATTATTTTTATCAAAAAATGAATTGATTGTTTTTTTGAAAAACGATTGATGAAAAAGAGTTCTACCAACGATTATTTGGCGATGAGATTCGTAACAAAGAATATAAACAATATATTGAAACATTTATTACAAACCGTGATACGATTACCAAAGAAACAATTTTTTGATGATGAGACACGATTTTAGGTAAATTGATTTTTCCTACTGAAGTACCTATAAAATATATTCTTCAAGACTCATATGGATTTTATGTGGTAGAGTACTTGCTACCATTATT
>CAZIUS010000115.1:411-2955 GCA_964542385.1 uncultured Candidatus Peribacteria bacterium | reverse complement strand
TTTCTTAAAAAATGAGGACTGATTGGATGTGTTTTTACAATGGATTTGTCAGCGCGCACCATACCAAAATAGTTTCTTTGCTGGTATGAAAAAAATTAGTCATCATGCGTTCGTTCTCAACAAAGAATTTCATGAAGAGAAAGAGATAGATGAATTTATGTCATCATTGGAGTCATGACATCTTTCACCGCAAACACCGGTTCCTGAAGCAATCAAAAAGGAATCTCTCTTAATGGAAAGATTAATGAATTTTTATATGAGTTATGTTTGCGGATTTACCGTATGAAGAGGAGATGCGTTTTGACTCAGATTATTTAAAAAAGAGTTGATGCACAATATTATTACGCTTAGTGCAGAGTGAAGCATGAGACAAGAAGCATTACAGTGGTATGGTTGATTGTTGTATACGTATAGTAAAAATATATTCTATTATGCGTATGCATACGAACATATTAGAGCATGAAAAGAGGTGTTTACGTTACCATATAAATCTTGATATAAAGAAGTATATGCGCATATGTATTTGCTCAAATTTTTTGATGAACATTTTGCGTATACGATATTTCAAGATATACAGCAAAGTGGTGTCATTATTACCGTGACACAGAAAGAAATTCTAGAACAATTTAAAAAGATCTTTTATGATCGTTTGCGTCAATGTTTGGATGTGGATGATGACTGATTGATTCATTATGTGTATGGTTCAGTAGGTGAATTGTTGTGATGTCCTGAACAACGAGAGCAGTGTTTACAAGATTGAATTACCAAAGAGGATATCATTCAACTCAAAGAACGCATTTATTCTGTTGATCTCCATATCCGGATTCATTCTATCGAGTTACTAACGACACATCCTAGACTTCGTGATGTGTATGGAAAATCGTGAGTGTTATGAATTAGTGCATTATTGAAAGAAACGTTGTTTGGCTTTTTGTTATATATTACGTATTTACAAGAGCTTGACTGATCTTCGAATGCAATTTCGATTCATGCGTTAATTCAGATCTATGTATTGGATATTTTGCAAATCTCACAAGCATGGAAAGATGAATTTATAGATCTCCTTGAATATCAACTACGTTTCTATAAACCTTTATTACATCTACGAATAAAGTTGGATGATAATCAAACGTTCTTTGCAATTGCGTATGAAAATCGATCATTGTATGCGGTGTGAAAATCAGTAGATCAATTGGTAGTTGATGTTTCATGAGATGATATTGTTCGATGTAGATGATTTTACAAAACAATTACCTATTACAACAAAAGATTAGTTAAACCGAAATAGTTTTTATTCTTACTGATCCCATGAAATGTCCGAGTTGTTGAAATATGGAAACCAAAGTATTGGATTCTAGAGTAGTGGATGACTGAAGATGAATCAGAAGAAGAAGATCGTGTGAGTATTGTGAACAAAGGTTTTCGACGATTGAAAAAATTGTGGTGACCGATTTGGTCGTTATCAAAAAAGATTGATCAAAAGAGATGTATGACAGAGATAAGTTGAAAAAAGCGTTGGTAATTGCCTACGGCAAGAAAAATATTTCTATGGAACGTATAGAAGATATCATGGCAAATCTAGAAGCAAAATGGCTTGGTATGGGTAAAGAAATTACTTCAAAAAAAATTGGTGAAGATGTGTTACATGCATTAAAAGAAATCGATGAAGTTGCTTACCTGAGATTCGCTTCAGTGTTTATGGAATTCTCATGAATTGATGATTTTAAAGCAGCATTAAAAAAATAAGGAAATAAAAATCGCTAGTAATTGTTGTTGTTTTTCTTATAGTCCACGTATTCAAATCAGACAGTTTTTATCACTAAAAAACGCTATGGGTCAAGGAATAAAGCATTTTGAAGAACTCCAATGTCGAAAGCTTTCCTTGAAACTGTATTTTTTGATGAATGAACATGCCAAAAAAGAAAAATGGCATACAGATGATGATTTAGTATGTAGATGGTTGGTCAGTAGTGTACAAATTAGTTCAAAGATTGCATTCGCTTTCTGAGCGGAGGATTATGAATGGTTTGTAGAATGGTTGCCATTAGCAAGAAAATATTGTTTTGAGTGTGCATTTTGGACTGAAATTATGGTACAAAAAGGAAAATTATCACCGACAAAAGCAAAAGAATACCACGCAATGATCAAATCTATCTTGAAAAAAGTAAATGCTATCATCAAATATCTTGAAAAATACGGTCACAAAGAACAATATGATTGGAAGATGTTTTTTGAAAGAGTAGAAAGATAATATAAATATATTGACAGATAAAAAAGACTTGAAATAATAGTCTTTTTTTGTATGTTTACATTAATCAAAAATAAATAAAAATATGGTATCCAAAAGTAAATTTTTAACACTTCTTTTTAAAGAAGTTTTAAATGAAATTATTCAAAAGAGCTCTAGTCCATTTGCTAAAAAAATTGTTTTAGAAAATTCTAAAATCTCTTTTTTAGAAACATATACAATGGATCAAAAAAAATGTCAGTATGAGGTAGAATTTGTTATTTGCTCTATTTGCAGTCAAATAGGCAGGTTTGCCC
>CAZIUS010000115.1:0-401 GCA_964542385.1 uncultured Candidatus Peribacteria bacterium | reverse complement strand
TTATACCAGATGATGTGTATGAGAAATTATCTGATTATTACAAAAATGAAAAAAATATAGAGTTTGTTAAATCAATAAAACGTTTTTATTTAATAGATGGTATAAGAATATATGAATTTATAGAGTCTATTAAACAAACGTTTCATGAGCAAATTAAACAAAAATGGAATTTTAAATCACAAACACCATTTGTATATTTTGGATTAAAATATCTTGATAAAGAATACAAAATAAATGAGTTGTATACTAGAAATTCAATTATAAGTATTAAATAATTGTTTGAAGTGGTAATATTATTACCACTTTTTTTATTGTATCACTGGTAAAAAGAAAATATCTTTATTCTTCAATAACTTTCCATTTTCCTTCTTCAAGATCGTCTAATTTTCGAGGTCAGAAAG
>CAZIUS010000114.1:0-3659 GCA_964542385.1 uncultured Candidatus Peribacteria bacterium | reverse complement strand
GTTTTTCTAGAATAGTTGCCGAATACGACTCCCTCCCAGAGGGACCCGGTCGTCGCAATGAGTTATATTTTTTTACTAAGTTTAGAGTATTGTTTCAGACAGAGCTCGTGACGCTTGAACACTTATTTATTAACAATTATATACGTCATCCAGACCCTGAGGAACTAATGGGAAGAATCCAGTTTTTTTTCATGGATCCTTCAATTCGTTCAGGATGACGTGATAATATTATCTCAATGTAATGTTAATACAAATTGGTCAATGATTCATCATTCTCAATAAAAAAGAATATGTGCATTTTTTGTGATATGACAAGTGAAAAATGTATGAAAATGTTTTCTGAGTCTTGAAAACACTACTAATAAGAATACATTCTGGTATATTTATTTTGTGTATAGAATGACGATAATTCCTAAAAAGTACAATTTTGATTTTGAACAAGAGTTGTATGAATCATGGAAAAAAGCATGATTTTTTTCTCCTGCTGAATGACATTGACCTGCATTTGTGATTCCTTTGCCACCACCAAATGTAACAGGTGATTTGCATTTGTGACATGCAGTGATGCTTGCTATTGAAGATGCGATGATTAGATATGCTCGTTTACAATGAAAACGTGCACTTTGGATTCCAGGAACTGATCATGCGTGAATTGCAACACAAGTAGTTGTAGAACGCAATTTACGACGTGATGCACGCAAGACAAAAGAACAGTTGTGAAGAACTGAATTTATGGATATGATGCGAAAATGGGTACGCCAAAGTAGATCAACAATTACCAATCAAATACAACAAATGGGTGCTAGTGTAGATCGATCAAAAGAGGAGTTTACGTTGTCTGAACAATTAAGTCGTGCGGTAAGAAAAGCATTTACCACATTATACCAACAATGAAAAATCTATCGTGATACGTATATGGTTAATCGATCTCCAGAAGCAAAAACGGTACTTTCAGATTTGGAAGTTGACTATAAAGAAGAACAAGTGAGTTTGTATTATATCAAATATTTCGTCCAAGGAAAATGAGAAAGTCTTACCGTAGCGACTGTTCGTCCTGAAACAATATTTGGTGATGTCGCTGTTGCAGTTAACCCAAAAGATAGAAGATACAAGAAATGGATCTGAAAAAATGTTCTTATTCCGATTGTAAATAAACTCGTTCCAATTATTGCTGATGAACGTGTTAGCATGGAGTTTTGAACGTGAGTGTTGAAAATTACGCCTTCTCATGCGGAAGAAGATTTTTTGATTGCTCGTGATCATAAGCTTCCTTTGCAATCGTTTGCTTTTGATAAAACCAATCATTATACAGAACTTGCTGGAGATGCTTTTGCCTGAAAACATATCTATGAATTTATGGATAATTTAATTCAAGAGTTGCGTGAAATTGGAAACTTAGAACATATTGAACCATATACCACGACACTTCCTTATTGTGAAAGAACGTGATGTAGAGTACAACCACTCTTATCACCACAATGGTTTTTTGATGTGCAAGATGCTGCAGGAAAAGTACAAACTATGATCGATGATCAGACAGTGAAAGTTCATCCAGAGAGATTTGGAAAACAATTTACCCAATGGTTGGAAAAAATAAGACCACGATGTATTTCTAGACAATTGCGACGATGACACAGAATTCCCGTATGGTATGACGAAAATGGAGAAAAGTACGTTTTTGATGAAGATAGTTGTTTACAAACAGATAACCCTCACAAAATAATATCGCAGATCATTTTCAATCTTATCGCTGACTCTCGTTTGACCAATCCATTTACGCCAGAACAGTTGATCGACGTCTTGATGCAACCGAGTCTCACACCTCATCGTGGTCAGTTGTGGCATGTATATATTGCAATGTATCGTATCAAGTATGAATGAAACAAATCATTCCAAAAAACAATCGATCTTCTAGAATCAATTTTTTCGTCGACATGACCTGATGCTGCAATTGATCTTGCACTTGGAGAGCAACTTATGGATCTTTTGGAAAATGCTCCTCAAATAGTTTCTCACGGTGATATGTATCGTTTCAATTTTATGAATTGAGAAGAAGTATTAACCGTAACGCAAGATGAAGATGTTTTGGATACCTGGTTTTCATCTGGATTGTGGCCATTTACGATTCTGTGATGGCCAGAAAAAACACCTGACTTACAACATTTTTACCCAAATACTGTATTAGAAACATGATATGATATCATTTTTTTTCGAGTAATTAGAATGATGCTTATGGGTGTTTCTCTTACAGATCAAATGCCGTTCAAACATGTCTATCTACATGGTTTGGTCAGAGCTTCTGATGGACAAAAAATGTCTAAATCAAAGTGAAACGGTATTGATCCATTGAAAATGATCGCTACCTATGGTGCTGATGCTTTGAGAGGTGCGTTAATTTTGTGAAATACACCATGAAATGATCAAAAATTTTCAGAACAAAAAGTCGAGTATGTCTGGAAGTTTATCAATAAATTTTGGAATGCTACAAGATTTGTCCAATCTCAACTCTGACCAGATGCTGAAACTCAGAAAGAATACCATGCAATTTGACAACTTTTGCAAAACGAAAGCAAACTCCTTTCAGAGTATGATACATGGATTTTAAATAAAGTAGATGACTTGATTGTGGTTTCTGCAAAATGGTCTGATAAATTTATGCTCTGAGAAGCATTACAAGAAATTATTACCTGCGTACGACATGATTTTTGCGATTGGTATGTCGAAATTGTAAAGTCTGATAAATCTGAATTAACCCAATCAGTTCTCTTGTATGTGTTGTGAACTGCTTGTATATTATTACATCCTTCTTGTCCATTTGTTTCTGAACAATTATGGAAATCATTATGATTTACGTGATCATTGATGCTTGCTCGTTGGCCAGAACCATTGCATTTATGAATAAAAAACTACAAATTTAATTTATTGATGGAAATTATTACCCAATTTAGATCATTGAGACTAGAAGTAACGAACCAACCAAACGAGGAAGTAACACTTTTTGTTCAGGCAAATCATGATATTCATGAGATTCTCATAAACCATACACCATTAATCAAAAAGATACTTCGTGCTTCAGAATTGATTTGCGTCAATGAACATGAACAATTGCCGAGTGATATCGTTGTTTGAGTAGTGTTGGATATTAAATTATGAGTCAGAGGCTTAGTAGTTAAAGATCGAAAAGCACAATTACAAGATCTTGAAAAGGAAATTGTACAAGAAGAACAGTTTCTCCAAAGACTGAGAGCACAACTATCTAGTAGTGATTTTCTAGATAAAGCACCAGTTGCAGTAGTTCAAGAGAAAAAAGAAAAAATGCAGGAAGTGAAAAATAAAATCCTTTTATTACAACATGAAGTACAAAGACTAAAAATGGAACATAAGTAATATATATTTATTAATCCATTTGGTATGAAACTGTTTCGTCGTTTGCTCCTTTCACTCTTTCCTGAAGAACTTACTGCAAATGCACAGCATCCAGTAACGATGTTTTTGTCGTTGATTTCACCAAAGCAAGTTTTTTCGCTTATTTTTAGAAGAGTTATTGAAAATTATAAACTCAATTTTTATGATATCGCTTTGGATCCATTTGAAGTGAAAGTGTGATTTGGTGATCAACCAACCTTACAAGTCAAAGATATTGATCAATACTACGCATA
>CAZIUS010000113.1:0-3692 GCA_964542385.1 uncultured Candidatus Peribacteria bacterium | reverse complement strand
GGCCAGGTTCCTACGGTATTGTTACTCAAGTGTGTTCCATTTCATGTACTCACCGGAATCTGATCACGGAATGCATTGAAAATATCAATACTGGTTCTTGCAGTAAGTCCATCACTTGGAAGCGCTTTTTTTGTTTTCGGATCAAGATTGAAGCGATTCAAAAAGTTAATATATTCAGGAATAGCTACATAGGGATCTTTCGAGTCAATTCTATTACCGTCATGACTTAGTGCAATATCGGAAGGACAGTTATTGAAATAGAAACTACTTCCAAACGTGTCAGGGAGAAGTATACTCAGTTTAGAATAATGTATATTCCATTGTCTATCAATATTGTACATCGTATCGATGATTTCTTGTGGATCGTCTACCAATGCGGTTGGGATCATACGAAGTTCGTGTGCATTGGTTCATTTTGGATTTGCGCTTCCTCTTTCTTTGCTGAGCAAGACATTACTGGTTCAGCTGAGTTGTTGAGGTAAACTATCACTAAGAATATCAAACACGAGTCTGTGATAATCAGTACTCATGCTTCTTCTTGTTCAGAATTCCATAAACCTAAAGTCTGGTTCGCTTTTGAAGATAGCGATATCATCGTAAAGTCTGCCGATTGATCTATTGATGATGTAATTGAATTCGCTGTCAGAGAGTTTTGCGTTTTTGGTATAATGGTACAAATAAAGACTATTGATGATCTTCAGACCTGCAATCTCTCGCATCATTGACGTTTGTCGTGGACCTGTGAAACTCATGGTATAATTTCCGGTTTCATCTACACCGATGTCGTAGCCACAAAAACGAAAATCTTTGAGGAATTGTAATGTTTCTTCATGAAATAAACGTTGTCCATTTGGTTGGATCATTCATCTAAGAAAACTGAGATCCGCTTCACTCACTCATTGGATTGCTTTGGTTGCTTCGAGTTGATCGATAAGAGCTTGAAGAGGAATGACATCAGCGGTTCTGACATTTTTTGATCTGATTTTGAGATCTCGTCTGACGTTGACGTCTTTGTATTCAGGATGAGCGAGGATAAAATCCATCATCATGAATTTGTACATGTCTGTATTGAGGAGATTGCTCACTTCAGCTTCGTCTCTTGCAGCAGCAAAGATATCGCGAGGAGTATAGAGGTTACGGTTGTTCATTGTGAAAGGGTAAATGTTGTAAATGTTGTAAGCGTTGTAAATGGAAAGGAGTGATGCACGCGGAGTAAAGGGCGAGGAATCGCGATGAACAAGGGAATGCAATTGTGAGACCTGCGAAGCGCTACTTATCAATACGTGAAGAAACAAGAATTTGCTCCAATTCATCGGTCGTAATGAAAATAATTCATTTTGCTGTACAGGTTTGTTTCATTGTTTCACTCGTTTCAGCAGCAACACCTTCAATTGCATCACTTACGACATAGGTTGTATACCCTTTTGCAGCAGCATCCAATGCAGTTTGACCGACACAGTAGTCAGTTGCAACTCAGGTGATGATGACCGTATCGATTTCATCTTTTGTAAGTTGTTGTTCGAGTTCACCGGTATCAAATCAGCTATAGTCTCGTCCATCGGGAGTATTGCCTTTTGGGATTGATCTATCGAATTCTATTTCATTTAATGGAGGAGTCAGTGTTGATCATTGTGTATCTGTTACACAGTGAATTGGCCGGAGATATTCTGTTTGTCCTTCTTTTTGCAGAAGATACTCTTGGAGTTTTGCTACAGAAAATGTTGCAGTCGATGCGAGTCAATTTTTTTCTTCCGTTCGATTTTTAATTTCTTCGTGGGTGATAGTATCAAACTTGTTTTTCCCGATATAATTTGCTGAAAATGAAACATGTCATGCTGGATGATTATCGAAGAGATGATACAGAAGTCATCATGCTTGTTTGACAATCTGAGCGACACGAACAGTGCATACTGCGGCACGTTCACCATTGGTGATATAGAGTTCATCAAGGGTTTTATTTTGAAATCATTGGGTGTTATCCACACTCAGGAGTGCAATATTTTTCATAGCTGATAAGGTTAAAAGCTAAAGATTTACTTAATTAATGTATTAATTACAATAAGTAAGTAATTGTTGTATAAGAAAAAAAAATCAAAATGCAAGAGAAAATGTAAAAAAGACATTAACTATTTTGTATTAAATTTGTATATATCAAGATTTTATATAATAATATTGACTAATATTACAAATATAACTTAGTATAAAGTATAAAAATGTATTGACTTTTTTCTTAATACATTTATTAATATAATAATTTTATTAAGTCTTTATTCTTTTATTTGCTTACTCTATCTCTTATGGAAACTACAGTTCTTAATACTTCAGAAAAAAAACAATGGCATGATGCGTTTGTTAATGCCGATTGACCTGAAGCGTTAATAATTACTTATAGTGAGTTTGTCCGCACAATGTGATGTATGATTGAAGATGTGAAATCAGCACTACAAGATATATTATGACTTGATCCAGCTACCTGTGAAAAAGTGACCGCTGCACACGTTGATTTAGGTGATGATTTGTTTGTGCAATCAGCTAAAATGTGAGGTATTTTAGTATGGAAGAAATTGATTGAAAATGAATGAACTAGCAAGAAATGAAAAATTATCGCATTATGAAGATTGTACACAACAAAAACATTGTATCCCACACAAAGTATGCAAGATAAGAGTAGTAATAAAGAATATTTTGAGCAATTTCTTGAGTTGGATTGTGAAGATGATATATGAGCTCTTTCAAAAAAGATGGAATGGCTTAATCGATTATGTGATGTAAGTATGATGATGTGAGCACAAGATAATGCAATAAAAGGATGGAATGAGATATTACGTAATACTCAAAAAACAGAAGAGAGAAGTAGTTTAGCACATTCGAGAGTAATTGCTTTAGCTAGTTTGGTTGATTGCTTTATTGAGAATTGATCAAATAAACACCTTGTGAAGGAATATCTTAATGAGTTAGTTAATGCTCCCTTATCTATTGATATCTTATCACTTGGATTGACAGAAGAAGAATTGAAAATTGAAAAAATAATATTGAGAATGAGGATATTTGCATGCTTTCAATTATGAGAAATCTCATTCCAAGAAAAAAATTATGAAATTGCAAAAAAATGTTTTTTGACTTTCTGAATTTGAGGTCGTATGGCAGAATTTGAAAATAAGGATTACTTTTTGCTATTGAATAATATCTATTTATGAAAGATATGGCATATATTTTGAAGTTCCGAAGAAGCAATTACATTATTAGAAAAAGTGGTAGAAGATAAGCATAATGATGAAAATTTTATTTTAGCAAAAGCTAATGCATATAAAATTTTGATCGATATTGCTCAAAGTCAATGAAATACAGACAATATGAAAAAATACTTTTCGCAGGCAAAACAGTTGCCAGACATCACACGAGAAGTAAAAGAAGTAATGAGGAGTATATACTCGATCATGAGTGATTAATGAAAAGGCAATCTACGTTTTAAAAAATTATTATTATGAAATCTACTTTTTGATCAGAAAAGAATACTCATTTGGAGCACCCAGAAGATCTGGTTGTAATGCACGATGATGGAGTAATAGCGGTGCAAAAAATATTTTCTGCGATTATTACGCATATGCTAGAGTATGGGCAAACTCCTTCATGATTGACGATTAAGTATGATGGTGCACCAGCTGTATTTTATTGACGTGATCCAGAATCTG
>CAZIUS010000112.1:3487-3726 GCA_964542385.1 uncultured Candidatus Peribacteria bacterium | reverse complement strand
ATAAATCGTATTTTCAATGAACTGAAAATACGTGATAAAATTACTGTCTTTGCATCAGGTAAATTAGTTACTCCTGATCAGATTGCGATAGCAATGGCATTGGGAGCTGATTGTGTGAATATCGCACGTGGGCTGATGATGCAACTTGGCTGTATCCAAGCGCTCAAATGTCATACCAATCATTGTCCTGTGGGTGTTGCGACGCAAGACCCAAAATTGCAGGATGGACTGGTTATTGC
>CAZIUS010000112.1:1395-3347 GCA_964542385.1 uncultured Candidatus Peribacteria bacterium | reverse complement strand
AATGGAGTCAATGCCAATTGGCAGGATAATTTTTTTTTAAAGCGTCATGGTTTTTATCCTGACGTTTTTTTGTTGCACTTAAATATTTGACTTTTTATATAAAACAACTATAATATAATTATATTTTTTATCATCTTTTCAAACAAGATGTGATATCCAGTAATGGTAAATAATTTAAGTGATATTTGATTGCTCTTAGTAGATCAGAAAAATGAACAAATGCAAAAAAAGTGATCGTGAACTCCAAGAGTGCAACCAAACGAAACAAGAGAAAAATGAATTTCTCCATTATGAAAAGCAGTAAAAGAAACAAAAGAAAAGGGTCGTGTTCATTATATACATAGATCTGAACAGGCAATGGAATCTGTTTTGGAATGAAAGGAGTTTGTTTCTGAGTGGGCTAGAGGAGTAAGTCTTGCTCGTGTAGAGCAATCTGTATGATGAATATGTCGTATTTCTGATGGACATGATTTGTTTCGTGTGTTTACTGAAAAAAATGAACCACTTTCCGAATCTATGAAGTCATTTGTCGCACAAATTAAACCAGATCGATATATTCCTATCCGTTTTTGAATGAGTCACGCAGGGAATAAAAAAGCAACGCGAGATACCGATTTTTGTGAGCTTATTGAATGATGTTCTGCTGATGCTACTCCACAATCATATGATGGAAAAGAGTATCATGATGGTCTTACGGTAGGATTTGATTCGCAAATGAATCCATTGGTTTATTCATCATTTGATAGAAAAATACATATCGTGAAAGAAACTAAATTGGGTGATAATGTGTATGGGGATTTTGTGCTTTTGGATTATAGTGGTGATACCGTTGTTCCTGTTTTAAAGCATACTCCAGAGACTTATGCCTATCGTGAAAAACTAGTACATGCGGCAGTTTGAAAAGAAAAACAAGTACTCAGTGTACAAGAAGAAGACGAAATAAAACATAAAGAAGTTATCCCTCAAAATGATGGAATACAGAGTACTCAATCAGTTGATGAGAATTTTTTGTGAGCTATTGAAGGATTGTGAACTGCTGCCTGAATGAATGATATTTGAGTAAATGAAGAAATAAAAGAGGTAGTAGTAGCAGAAGAGCAAAGTGATAACGCAATATCTGAACCCAAAAAGAGTAATAAGGAATTATGAGAAAAGATTGAATGAGACAATAAAAATGAAACTGATCATGGAAAACATTCAAATAAACAAAATGAAAATACTACAACATACTATCAAAAGAAAATTCAAAGAATAACAGATATTATTAATCAAGAAGTAACAAGACGCAGAGAAAATCATCCACATATAACATGATCAAAATATTATCGTTTGAAAAAAGATGTAGCATCGATTCTCTCAGAACAACAACCGTTATCTTCAAAAGACATTAAACAGTGATTTCCTGTACGAAGTAAAAATGGTGTAGCATGAGTTATAGAAAAAAATATTGATCCTGAGACAAAGCTACCAATGAAAATACCTGGTCAAGTAAAAGTGAGATATTTTTGGTTAGATACTACTGGAAAAGAAAGATCAATCGCATGTATGACAAAAATCGAAAATCTCTATGCTGCTAAACCTACAAAAAAACCTACAACTGCTTCGCAACCAACAGGTCATACGGATACGAAAGGACAGTAGGATCAGAACCATACACTTCTTTTCGTTTTGCATGATTAAGTAATTGAAAACGTGATTGCCATTCTTTCGCCTTAGAAAGCAGATACTCATTGAGGGCTGCTTTTTTTGAAAATTGCAAAAAGTCGTGTTCACGAAATGGTTGTTTATAGGCTTCATGTTTGGTAACTCGTTGACAAGGGATATTTTGTTCTAGACAAAAATGAATTGCTGCAGCGTCTGTTTTAAAATTGTACGAGTTAAGGTCGGGCACATGTCATCAATCAGTTGTTGTAATTACTCATTGATATCGAATTTTTTCTATTTGATTGTGA
>CAZIUS010000112.1:793-1385 GCA_964542385.1 uncultured Candidatus Peribacteria bacterium | reverse complement strand
AGTCAATATTTCAATGACTACCGATAACAGCACAGATACGATGTGAGGTATGTTCATTTAGATAGGTGAGTGCTAGACTGTCATCGATATCATCACCGATGTCAGTAAAAATAAGTAAATTTTTGTTGGACATTTATTGAGCTTTAAAAGTAAAATACGCATCATAATCTTCATCTCGTCATGGTTTATCATAACTAACTTTCCATCCGTTCTCTTGATAAATTCTTTCCATAGCATCAAGTCGACTAAATTCAAAACTCTTTCCTGGATTACGTTTTCTCCATTCTTCGGTAATATCTATTTGTTTTATAGTAGTGTATTTCCCATTAGATTTATTACACAAGATATTTTTTACGATTGCAACTAATTCAAGTACTTCAGGACAAATATCTTGTGCTTGTTTGATATCTTCTGGACGAATAGCAAGCATTGATGATGATTGTAGGAGGAGAGGAGTAAGTTGTTTTTTGATCGCAATGATTTTTTGTTGTGTTTCTGGATCTTTTTGTAAAGCAATGATTTCCAACTCTTTGAGTATGTTCATGGCGTTAATGAAAAAGATAAAAGAGAAAAAAGCTGTACCGAGAGGTAC
>CAZIUS010000112.1:0-783 GCA_964542385.1 uncultured Candidatus Peribacteria bacterium | reverse complement strand
GCTTGTGGTTATTTATAATCAATTAATGTTTCATAATGATATCCATGCTCTTCAAGGAGTTCTTTTCCAGGTAAATAATCTAGTCACATGAGAAAGTAGAGTCATTCATTGATGCATCATGCTTGTTCTACTAATCTTGCAGCACTTAGAGCAGTTCATCAGGTAGCGAGGACATCATCGATTATAGCAACACGTCGTCAGGGTTGTAAACTGTTAATATCCATAGTTTGTATATCACTTGATCAATATTCTTTTTGATATTCGTCTTTGAGTAGTTCTCCAGGGAGTTTTCCATCTTTTCTTACCATGACAAACGGTTTTCAAAGTTCATCAGCAACAGATTTTCAAAAGAGAAACCCTCTTGCATCCAATCCAATTATTGCATCAATATTTTTATGACGAAGACGTTCAGCGATTTCTTGGGTTACATAACGAGAAGCACGGGGATTTCACAAGAGAGGACCAATATCTTTAAACATAATTCCTTCTTGTGGAAAGTTAGGTACATCTCTTATATGCTCTGCTATAGCGATATGCGGACCGTATGCTTCTGCACGATCGACAAACTTTTGAACGGTAGGAGCAATGATTTCTTCAAGTGAGAATGCGGTTTTTGCTTGTGTATTTGTAAGTGAAAGAATGCATGTAACAAGTTTGGTTGTTGCTTCTTTGACAGTCGCAATATCCACGGTACGTCTTGCATAAATTCATCTATTTTTTTGGACAAGGTTATTTCGTTTTGCGTGTTGAATTGCAATATCTATGAGTGTAAGAGGTGTGTCG
>CAZIUS010000111.1:0-3758 GCA_964542385.1 uncultured Candidatus Peribacteria bacterium | reverse complement strand
CAATCATGTGATCCATCAGTTTTTCCTGGAGATGATCCAGGAAATAGATGTACAATAAATGATGTCAAATGATCATGTTCGAGAACTGATGCAACTACATTATATATCAAGGCATTATTACTTAATAACAATTTTGATTGTCACTGAGATGAAGAAATTCCTGTATGAGTAACAGTCTATAATAATCAATGAGGAATAGTATGATATAAATTACGATCTTCTAATAATCCGGATAATCCAGATAATCCTAACAATACTCCTCTTGAAGATGAACGTCCAAATCAAACTGTGTTGCTCAAACCAGATCAATCACTTTCGTGATGAATTGAAACAAAAAATATTGGTCAACAAGTAACTATAGAATACCGAACAATAGATCCAATCACTGCAAAAAAACAAATTATTGGTGTATATTCATCAGACTGTGAATATATACCGCCATGCGAACTTATTGTATCCAAAACATGTTTCAAAATAGACCCAAGCAATCATTGTAAATGAACTGCAGAGTATTGATTTACTCAATGTGTCAATCCTACTACTTTTCACGGCGTATTTTCATTGAAAAATGGAATGCAGTTTGCAAGAACAAGTACTCTACCAAATGCTCCATTTGCTCCAGTAATGATCATCATCAAAAACAGTAACTGAACTGTTGCTCGTTCTTACCCAGGAACGCCTATTTTTGAAGCGTGATGAGTAATAGTCCGTTTCAATGAAACACTTAATCAATGACAAACATTACACATCACCACATGAACACAAGCAGCAATCAAGGGTGGTCAAACAGTACTTACCCTAACACCAGAAAACAGTAACATAAACAGTACAACAATCACCCAATGGAATGATGTAACTGATTGTCCAAATTAAGGATTATAGTAAATCGAACATAAATTCAAACCAATCGGATGTTCGATTTCCTACATAGTCAAGCGGCGTTCGGATTATAGTAAATTCACTTTAAATTTGGTGTAATATGATGGTGAATTTATAAAAAATTGGAATACAATTTTTTACGTAAGAAATTCAGAATGAATTTCTTATACTTCGTAGAAAATTGCCGTTTGGTTCAATTCGGACGTACTAAATTCAAACGCAATTTTCTATAATCTGAAAGTGAGTTTTTAAAACCACTTGACTATATTTTTTCTTCTTCATTTCCCTCCATTTCCTTCTACTTCCTCTCGACTTCTACTCCATTTCTCTCTCCACCGGCTGTTGCACTTGCAACGAGTCGGTTTTTGGAAGATTAATCAATTCAAGTGTTTCTGTTGCTATATTTCAAATCAACAAGGCTTTTGTAGGATCATACAGTTTCTCGCTTTCCAAAAGTTCGAGTATCTGTTTCATTGTACCTTTCAACTTATTTGTCGCATTTACTCAATTTCATCGATTTTCTGATGGTTTACCTCATCACACTCTCAAAATTGTTGTAGTTTGTTCAGTAACGGTAACCAACCACAATTGTTGCGCATCTTCTGCAGTTCATGATTTAACCAAAACATTGTTCTGTCAAAGTGTTTTTTTTCACTTCTGAAATAAATATTTTGCCAGTTGTCAGACAATTTCTGAACTAAATAATTGTATTGGTATTTCTGGATCTTCTTCTGCATGATTATAGCGCATTCCACGTGGATTACCACCTCGCACGGTTTCAATAGTATATAAGCGTGGAATTGCATTTCATCCACGCACCATCATAGTGTAGAATTTAATCAAATCATCAAGCGACCCATTAGCCAAACCTATAGTCAGCATAGGATTATCATTTAATGACTCAGGAATTTTTATACCAACCATCGCTAGTTTCATTTCAATTAAGTCTATAAATTGTTGTGCTTTCCCTTGTTTTGCAGCTAGATCACACACATACATCCTAGAACTATTCTCAGACCGATCCAACGCTGATTCTCACAGAATACGTGCAAGTCATGACCGTTTACTTTTACCCTCATCTTCTAACTCTTCTGCACCATAATTGTCTGCTCCTTCTCGAGGTTTGTCCAATCACACATAATCACTATTTGAAAGTGAATACTGTTGGTCGATATACGTCGAATCAAGTGAAGTAATTATTCACAGTTCAAGAGCACATCACAAAACCAGTGGTTTAACAAGCGATCACATCTGTGCTGGAGCATTACGGATATTTAACTCGCTTTCTTCAAAATCATGTCCACCGACATCAGCAAGTACTGCACCAGTTTGATTATCGATAACAAGTGCTCAGAAGTGAAACGTTTCAGGCGCATTCCCTTTTTCAACTCGTTGTTGTTGCATTTTTTCTCATTCTTTTGCAAGTAATGTGCTCATATCTATTTGAAGTCATGCACGTAAAGTGGTATTTATTTGATACCCTCATCACTCTGCAATACTGAGTGTATCTCAGGGAGCATTAACCAATCACAAATTTTCACCAGTTTCAGCAATAAATGCACGTACCGCAGCATCAGCTTGACGGATTAATTCTTTTGTTGCATAAGGAATTTGGTTTCTTCATTTCATCACTCTTGATGTTCACGATTTAATTTTATCAAGTGTGCGCAATCTCTTAGCATTTATTACTTCACCCACAGTTGGCATACTTTTTCATAGTTTTTGCACAAAAACTTCTGGTAGTGAACCAGATTCAATAAGACTTATGAGTTTTTTTAATGTCTGATCAGTTCATGATTCGGCATTATTAACGATTTTCGAATTTTCACTTTTTGGATTGTATAGCGAAGGATTTCTTGCTGCTTGAAGGATCATAGCAATTTCATCGATTGTTAGTTCAGACTGATCTTTCCCAAACCAGTACTGTGCAGCATACTGAATACCTGGACTAGTAGTTGCAAAATACGTCGTATTTAAATAATATTCAAGCAAAAACCATTTCATCTCATCTTGATTCAGATTAATAATTTTTTGTGCTTTAACCATTTCAAGAATATTGTTATCAATTTTTTTTCAAAAACTTTCCAATTTACTTTTTGCTTCACTTGCATTTTTCTCATTTTCCAAAATTTTAAATACCTGCGATGCAATAGTTGATCCTCACCTCCATTCACCTGTTTGTATACGATGTTTCAAAATACCAAAAACTGCGGTCCGATCAAAACCGTCGTGCTCTCGGAACCTCTCGTCCTCTTGTGCAATCAGCGTAATTAAAAACTGTGGATTAATCCTCTCTAGATCTATGTAATCACCACCTCATGATCCCAGCGTTGCTAAACTCTCTTTGTCTACAGATAAAATCTTTGTTGTTCTGAGTTTCTGAGTTTCCAATGTTTCATACAATGTTTTGCCGTCGAGCGTATTTTTTTCTGCAACACGTCGTTTTTTCGCTCCTCGTACTCACACACCTCATGTTCCCAAAAGCACAGCAGCTAACAAGCCAGCAAAAATCTTTCAAACAACTCACATTTTTTGAGATGAAGATGCAGAACGAGGATATGATCAAGGGCGATTTGTCATTTATTATTTTGTTACTATACTAAAACGAGCTGCATTTGGATACGCTTTGTTTGCGTTATCTACATTTGCTTGCAATGTATACGTCTTTCATCCTGATTCAAACGTTCATTTTGCTGCAACCGTTTTGATTCAATCTTGGGTATGAACTGTTATATTGCCGTTTTTAACTTCCACCAACCAGCCTCGCGGTGCAGTTTTTGTACTTGCACCTGGATTTCATGTTATGACAGAAGCGTACGCAGCATATTGTTTTCATCAAAACGTAAGCGATGTTGCAATATATGCAGGTGGTTCTTTCA
>CAZIUS010000110.1:2511-3790 GCA_964542385.1 uncultured Candidatus Peribacteria bacterium | reverse complement strand
TTTTGACAAAAAATATTTGTCTTTTGACAAAAAATATTTGTCTTTTGACAAAAAATATTTGTCAAAATTTGACAAGAGAATTGTTTTTCGGTATAGTTAGAATAGACTTTTTAATTTTTTTGCGCGATGCCAATTGATGCAGATTTAGGAAAGATTGAACTCAAAACTTCAGAAACAACTGAAACAGTAGAATCAGATGTTATTAAAATTGAGTCTTTTGACGATGCTCAAAAAAAGAAACTTGATGCTGAATTTGCAAAATCTGAAGTATGAAAATCCTTCAAAAGCAAACTCGAAGAGATTAAATCTGATGTTAAAACAGCTGAATGAAAGAAAAACGATATGGTTACTTTTTTAAAAGACTATTTTGAGGTTTGAGATAATAAAGACGAACAGATAAAGCGTTTTGTAGTAAATGGAAAATCATACCTGCGTATCAATGATTGAAAAAATAGTTTTGATGTTGAACTGAGTGATGCACTTATGCCATCTCTAGTGGACTGGTTTCTTGCAACAAGTGAAGCACAGATCAATGAGTGAATTACCAAAGAAGAAGATAAGATAAAACTAAAATATGAAAAGGAGAAAGAGTTTATCAAAAAAACTCAAGCAGAGTTGTTAGCGTTAAAATGACAAGTAACTGCTCCAGCATGAGATGATGAATCATTCCGAGATATGTTGTCTATGGAAAAATTTAAAAAATATTGAAAAGAGTGGTGATCAAAACTAAAAAATAAAATTACGTGATTTTTCGATTGAGTAAAATCAGCAGTATCGTCTGTTTATGAGATTGTTACTGACGTTCCAAATATGATTAAATGATTTTCATTATGATGACTATTTGGGAAAAAAGATGGTAATGAAACTCCTGCTAAATAAATTTTATTTTTTTTATAAAAAATGGCACCAGAATCTAATAAAAACGATCAATTGCAATCAGTGTCTGAAGCTGAGAAGAGTTCCTTACATCAAGACAATAAAAATGAAAAAATTCAAGATATTACTACAAAATTAAATGAATGATACAAAAATATTGATAATTGATCGTGAAGTTGAACAAATGATATACTTCATGATTCAAAAATTATTGCTTTGAAATATTTTTCAGGTAGTTATAAAAATAATGAATTAACTCAGTGAGTAGATTGAGCTATTGATATCAACTCATTTGTTACAATTAGAAAAGACCTATGAAAAACATTTTTTGATAATTTGTTGTATAAATATGATATTCCATATAATGAAATTGTAACTCTTGCAAATGATTTAAACGTGTTAG
>CAZIUS010000110.1:0-2411 GCA_964542385.1 uncultured Candidatus Peribacteria bacterium | reverse complement strand
AACAAATATGAGCTTACGACAACCAAAGATGTAAATAAAATAAAGGAATATACCGATTTTTTTGATAATACACAAAAGAATATGGATTGATTGCTTAAAAAAGAATTATTGACTCAAGATTTACAACTTCCAAATGAAATACAACAAAAATTATCGCAATGAATAACTAATTGGCGAGCTGACAAAACAAGTACTAAGTATAAAGAGGAACTCGCAGCAAAATGAGTAGATAAAGTATCAAAAATATTTCTTGCAAGAATGATGTCATCATCACCATTTGATCCAGAAAATCGTAAAAAATATTGAATAACACAAGATTTTAATAAAATGGTAAAAGATATTGTGTCAAACCAAACTGATGTAAAAGACTTTACAGTAGATCAATTTTATCAACTACTTACCGATCTAAATACTCCTCAAAAGAAAGAATCTGTAAAAGACGAAAATGAGAAAACAAAAACTACTGAATCAGAGTCTGATTCAAAAACCAAACCAGAACAGGTGAAAACTGTAAAAGATTTTATAAGTGCAATTAAAGATAATAAAGAAAACGAAGCTACAAAATCTCTTAAAAAACCTTTACAAACATTTATCAACTTATATGAGTCATGACGTTCACCAACACAATCAGAAGCAATGATGATGTCTGCTATGCCAATGTTTGAACAAGGTGCTGCAGCGATTGGGGCATTGGGTGATGGTATTAATCAACTCTTTGATGGACTCAAAGAATCAGGTGTTTGGGATGAAATAGCAAAAATTATGGAACTTTTGTTTGGCACGTGAAGTTTTGAAGATCGTCTCAAACGTTTTAATGAAATCAAAGAGACAGAAATGACTTTGGATCAATCATGGGCGATGAATAAGTGATTTGAGGAATGGAAAAAAGTACAAGATAAAACAACAGTAACACAATCGCTGGATCAATATGCGATTACTTTAAAAAAGGATATGCCAGATAAATTGTTTGGTAATGATCAAAAATGGAAAATTGCAATGAATCCAGATTGACAAAATAAAGAGTATCAATGATTCATGAAAAAATTCAAAGAACAGACACAATGGGCTTGAACTGAAGAACCTACTTTTAATAATTTGATTGTATGGGCTCATGGTACACCTGAACAAAGAGAAAATATACTTGCTTCTCCCACAACAGAATGCCCAATTGATGATATTAAATCAGTAGTCAGTTCAAAAGTTGATGGAATCTATAAGAGATCAAATGATGAAGACCGAGATAAATCAAACAACCCAAATGAATCATTTTCGAGAGCAGTGCTTGCATCATTAATTACTCCACCAAAAGACTCGTTACGTGTCGCAAGATGAGTTATGAAAGCAGATAAAGAAACAACAACAAGTTTAGAAGCACAAAAAACTGCTGAAATCAATATGTTGAAAGAATCGTTACAGTTGGAGAAAACCGCAAACGGAAATGTTAAAATTACTCCCGAACAAGGTCGAAAAGTTCAAGTTGATTGACAAGATGTTCCATATGATAAAACTATCGGTATACAAATTCCAGCTTGAAAATCATTTTCTGTAATCAGTACCAGTGAAAAACACAAAACTTCATATTGAGAAAATGCTATTAAAGTAGAAAATATTACATTATTAACGCCTACAATTGATACAAAAGAAATAAAAACAGACTGAAAAATAAAGCTATCATGACTTGATACTAAAAAAGCATACAGTTGAAAAATTACTTACGAAGACAAATCAGAATCACCTAATCAAACAATTTGAGAATGACAAGCAAGTGAACTCTCTGTAGATAAAGAAAAAACACCATCATATCTTATCCTCAAACAAGATGACAATGGTGTCAAACAACGTATTGCTTTTCAAAAGAAAGTAGAAACTGAAGCGAAAAAAGCAACTGAAGCGAAAAAATAAATAGTACAATCTGTAAAAAAATTTGACGCTCATCATCGAACTCCGCGCGAAGCAAAGCAGGACAGATTAGTCCTCACATAAGAGTGGCTCCCTTGTCGCAGCTTCGCTTGTCGTCTCGACGATTTCGCGTTTCAATGCATTCTATTGAAAAGTGTTCAACCGTCACGAGCATTATCTGACACAATACACTTAACGTGAAAACTGAACGATTCGTCACGCGACGACCGGGTCCCTCTGGGAGGGAGTCGCGTTCGTCAACTGAACTTGATTGACAAACTAACCGCAAGATTGCGAAGTGACTTGATCTTCCTCGGTCCCCTTGTGGGATTTGTTACTTTTTCCCTTTTCAAGGATGAAGCATCAAGGCAAAAAGTAAGAAGAAAAAGAATAACACATGGATCCTTCGGCTACCCCTCAGGATGACGGAATAGAAAAGTGTTAAACCGTCACGAGCATTGTCTGAAACAATGCACTGCACGCTTAAATCAAGCAATTCATCACGCGACGAC